>JAQBNS010000092.1 GCA_028288405.1 Chitinophagaceae bacterium | reverse complement strand
TTGGTTGCCTCCACGGCATTTTCAATGGTTCCATGTGATGATATCATGATGAAGGGTGTGTCAATTCCTGCTTCCATGGCTTTCTCCAGCACTTCTATACCATCCATTTTAGGCATTTTAATGTCACACAATACGACATCGTAATTGTTTTCCAACACCATTTTCAGACCTTCTTCACCGTCTTTTGCTTCATGAATTTCAAATTTTTCATATTCCAAAATTTCACGAAGCGTGGAACGTATACTTTTTTCGTCGTCGATGATGAGTAATGATGGCATAAAATAGTCGTTAGTTGTTAGAAGTTAGTCGTTAGTAGTAGAAGTTAGCCGTTAGTAGTTTTTTGTCTAATGACTAACCACTAACGACTAACGACTAATAAAAAAGCAGTGCATACCTATAAGCCGGGTTCTGTCGAGTCTTATCATTTATCTACGAGCAACGTTGCCGTTACTCTTTAACGACCTACCCATTCAGCCTGGAGTATTTAGCGAGCCGCCTTATCCCATAGAAGGGGGCTGAACCTATTTGGCCTTTCAACTCGTAAGGGTTACCCCAATGACGGCTCTCACCGGCACGAGTGAGCTCTTACCTCACTTTTTCACCCTTACCACGCCGAGGCATGGCGGTTATTTTCTGTGGCCCTGTCTGTATTCGCTTTATCGGCGAACCCTTCCCGTTAGGAAGTACGATGCCCTGTGTTGCCCGGACTTTCCTCTGCCTCTTTATCTGAGACAGCGATAAGACAGTATGCACTGCTGGGTAAAGTTAGTAAAAAAGTTGTTAGTTGTTAGTTACTAGTTATTTGAAATAATCATCTATTGACTGTTAAATAGTAATTATTTTAGTTCAACTAACAACTAACAACTAACAACTAACAACTAACAACTTTTTTTATTTCAGTGAAACTAACGTCGCCCCATACCCAAACTTCTCTTTCCTAGCATCGCTAAAAGAAGCCACCTGTTTATTACGACCTAAACGTTTATGCAATTCGGATTTTAAAATGCCATTTCCAATGCCGTGAATGAAAGTAATTTCAGGACGACCATGAGCAATGGCAAGATCCAAATGTTTTTCAAACGTATCCAGTTGCAAGCGCAGCATCTCTGCGGCATTCAATGTGCTGTGTTCGGATATCAATTTTTCAATGTGCAGATCAACTTCTGATTGTGCGGCTGTAATGTTGAGGGTAGAATCCGCATCAGCACGAAGGGCCGGAGCATTGGCGGGATTTTCTTTCTTGGTAACAGCAGAAGATTCAATAGGGAAGAGGTATCCTTTTTTATCCAACAAAGGAATACTTTGATTGGATCTCAAGACTTGTATCCCGGTAATCTTAAAGCGTAACTCTATTGGTGAAGGAAGAATTTCAGGCGAAGTTTCATAAAAACAAAGTTGAAGAATTCCATGTGCTTCCTCTTGCAATTGTTGCCAGCTGAGTCTTGTGATACTTTCAAAAGCAAAAGGATTTAAAACGCCATGACCAATACCTTTGATTGTCCCTGTACTCTTGCTTGTCTCAAACAATGTATAGTGGCAAGTACTTTTGCTGTCATTAATAAAATACAAGTCAAAGGCTTGATCGTTAAATGCCACAACGGCAAGCTGTCTTCCTGTTGCTTTTTTTATTTTATCTGTTTGTTCTTCTTCAGCTAAAGGCTCAGGGTTTGTTACTTTTACAATTTCAGAAGCCATTACAGGAATACGAAACCCGTCGGTTGTTTCAACTTCCCATTCGTTAGGCCCGAATGCGCGAATGATTTTTCCCTCTTCTTTAGCATGGATGAAGCGAACGTAATCTCCTGGTTTGAATGTAGACATGTAGATTAGAAATAAAGAGGATGAAAATTAAATCCATTTCTGCCATTGTATTCTAAGGCAGGAAAAGGAACATGGAGCATGTTAAGGCCTCGGAATAAGCCACGAAGGAAGGAGTGCTTGGTTTTTATACGATTGAAATCTATATCCAGAGATAATAAACCTTTCGCATAAGAATGGTATCCATTGTCGTTGTTTTGTGAGGGCAAGGCATATAACATTTCTTCCGCACCATAGCCGACACTCACATTGAGCCATTTTGGAAATTTTTCCAGATGAGCCAATGAAGCGATGTTAAACGATAACCAATACGTTTGTCCGTTGTAATCTTTAATGAAACGTTGCATGGTTGTTGCTCCTAAAGTGTTAGGACGCATATCAGCGTATCCCGTTTCATGGTAAGAGAATTTTGGAGTAATGCGTATCTCATCCCATAATAAATGTTGGGTAACGACTAAAATACTTCCCGAAGTATTGGCCGCCATATCGCCCCAGGAGAAGCCGTAATCATTGGAAAAACCATCCAATACTTCTATAGGAAGCATCAATGCCGCACCGGTAAATCCTCCAAACAATATACTTTTTTTTCTGGAACTTCCCGTCCATTTCAAAACACGTACAGCCGCATTACTCACATGAAACGAGGTATACATGTGTCCCATTTTATCCAGACCTCTCCATTCAGAGTCATCATTAAAAAACTTAAAGTCACTACTGAGTTGATCGGTATACCATATACTGCCTAATAGCACTAGGCTTCCGGTATAAGTTGCTCCAGCAGTAGTCGCTAGTGCGGTAAACCGTTTAGGTTTGAAAGCATGAGTGCTGTCTAGGACTTGAGCATGCACGTTTACTGCATTGGTCAAGAAAAACAGGGGAATAAACAAAAGTCTTAGACCTACCATTTTTAAGGTATTGTTTGAACAAGATGTAAAGTAAACTGTTGGCAGGGTGAGCGGGTTTATTGAAATTTGTGACTTATAAGCCTATAAAAATACAATTATTCAATAACTTTGGCGGACTTTTAGTTTAAATCTTAAAAAGAAATGAAAAAATCAGCTATTACACAATTATTTTTCGTGCTGTTCCTTTTGCTCCCAATGCTTTCCTATGCGCAAAGTGAAGGAATGACGGATGAACATAAGGCTTATTTAGAAGCACAAGAAAAAATGAAAAAGCAGCAAGTTCCAGACTCTTTAAGATTTTGGCGAAGAGGAATTACTCCTGCTATTAATTTTTCACAAGTGAATTTGTCAAACTGGAGTGGAGGGGGACAAAACTCTGTTTCTTTTACTGCGCTTGTTTCTGCTTTTTTAAATTATGAAAAAAAGAAGTGGTCCTGGTATAACAACTTAGATATGGGCTATGGTCTTTCCCGCATTGGAACGAGTACAGCTCCCTGGATTAAGAATGAAGATAAAATCATTTACGTTGAGAAGTTGTCTTACCGAATTGGAGAACATAGCAAAATAAGTTGGCTGAATGATTTCAGAACGCAGTTTGCGGAAGGACGCAGGTACTTTAAAAGCGAGACTACAGGTGCGGATACTTCTCAATACGTATCCAATTTTATGGCGCCGGCTTATTTGACCTCTGCGCTGGGTTACGAATACAATCCTAATAAAAACTTTTTCCTATTTGTATCTCCGGTAACGGCTAAGTTTACTTGTGTCAATGATCCTATATTATCTGCTGTCGGCGCATACGGGGTAAAACCTTACAATACATTCCGCGCAGAATTCGGTGCGTTGATGAATGCGAAACTGCAATTTTCGATTGCAGAGAATATTACTTTCTCCAGTACTTTGACTGCGTTTGCTAATTATGAAACATTGGATCGTATCGATATTTTTTCTGACAACTCATTGCTATTCAAAGTCAATAAGTTTGTAACGGCTTCTTTTACGGCTAACATGATCTATGACGATGACATTAAAATCACAAGAGGAGACGGTACAATCGGTCCGGATCTTCAATACAAACATGTATTGTCTGTAGGTATCACAACTGTGATTGGAGACAGACCTTAAGAAGAGAAAGAGAAAGAGGGTTAGAGTTTATCTAAACCTTTTTTATAACTAACAACTAACAACTAACAACTTTTTTTATGACTACCCCCCTTTTTGAGAAGTAGTATCCGCTGGTTTAGGCTTCGGTGGAGTGTTGTCGGGCATGATCAGTGGTGGCTCTATAAGTACCGTATCTTGTACTTCGTCTTCGCTCCTGATGATCATTTTATTTTTCATGTGCGGATTTTTGTCTTTTTTGTTTTTTCTACCAAACAGTTCTCCCAGATTATCAAATTCCTGAGTTTGTGTCACACTAAAGCCTGTGGAATTTGATACGTTGCTGCTGGTACTGGATATGACACTGTTTTGATTGGCTCTGTTGAAGAGTTTCAATCGGATTTTTCCGTCTTGAGTTAGAAAGTATTCTAAGGTCCATTCTCCGATAACGTTGGAGTTGGAATTGTTTTGACTTCCTGCTGTTTTGTTTTGACTACCTGCTACCAAGCCATCCATGGACACTCTCAATCTACCGTCCAATAAGGTATAGGAGAAACGCATGTTGAAATTATTACCGCCGCCGCCATTGGCTTGAAGTTGTGTCAGATCTACCTGTATTTGTAAGTTGGGATCCACCTGAGACAACCACATGCTCAATTGATTGGACAACAATTCATTTAAGTTTTGTGTGGCTCCGCCTACTCCTGTAAACTCATTAGGAGGAGAAAACTGGCGGAACAGTAATAATGAAAATACTTGCCTGTTTAATTCACTTGGATTGACTTGCAACTGGTTTTCAAAAGCAGTGACATAACTGCTCAAAGAAGAAGGGTATTTATTTAAAATGTGAATGCCTAATTCTACTTCAGGATGCAACAGTTGCCCTGTCAGCTTCATGTCCAGATCCACAGGAGTTCGTCTCTTGGCATCGGCTGAATTTTTAACGAGAGTATCGGTCGAAGTGATAATAGGCGCAAGAGGAACATATTGCTGGTATGCCGCATCAATATTCAAGATTCCATCGTAAGGATTACCTGTCCAGCTGATGCGGCTTCCGTTCACTATTTTAAATTCTTTATTGATGATATTGGCGAGTGTGAAATTGTAAGACCCTTTTTCAATGATGTAATTGCCATACATAGAGAAATCACCTCGTGTATCTACATTGAATTTCAAGGAACCTCTACCATAACTTTTGATAATGTCTCCCGCTTGTTTATCGAAAATGATTTCTGAGTAAGTTCCGGGTTCTATGTTTACGTTAAGATCCATTAAAATCCCCGAAAGATTAATTTTCTTCTCCTCTAACTTGTCTTTATCTTCGTGTTTCACAAAGGTGATGTAGTCTTTTTCTTCTACGTCTTCGTAGCTGTTCATGGGGATATAAATCTTGCTGGTGCGGAGCATGGTTGCATCAGCTGTGATTCGAATATCGTCTTGTGACCCCAAAAATTCCCAATTACCGGTTCCGAATGCGCGTCCGTAAAAAATAGAATTATCTTTTTCAGTCGTGTTCAATACAAAGAAGTTTTTCATTTCTCCTTTTAAGTTGAATACGAAGTTTTGAAATAAATCATGGTAGATTCCTCCATTCAATACACAGGTTTCACCAAATTGATCTTTGAGACTGACATTTTTAAAACCGATAAGGTTATCGTTGAAGATGATTTTATCGTTCAGTGAATAAGTTGTACCCAGATAAGGGATTTTGAACCGTCCTTTTTCCACGTAGGTTTCTCCATTGATCTCAGGATCATGATAGGGTCCGGTTATTTTTACTATCCCGCTGGCTTCGCCTTCTATATTTTCAAGTATACCTTCCAATAACGGATTTAAAAAAGTAAGATCGGTTTTTGTCATATCTACCGTCAAATCGATGTCATCGTTTGTCTCACTGTCACTTGTGCTGAGCAAACCTGTGATGGTAGCAATCGTACTGTAGTCTTTGTACAAGTCGAAATCTATTTCTATTTTTTTCTTTTGTACATTATAGAAAGAGTTGCCTTCCATGTCACCAACGGTTACGCTGTCTATTTCTAAATCATATATTTCAAGGTCGCTATAGAAGTCCGGCGAGTCGAGGATATTACTTAAGACAATATCCCCATTGATTAATCCATTGATGGGGATCGTGGTTAAGAAAGTAAGTATGGTATTGATATTAAAGTTATTGATGTTGATGTTCAGTTTTTGATCTCTGTTGTCACTGATCCATCCATCCATATTGAGGTGTTGATTCAGGTATTGCATATTCAGTTCATGGAGTAGGATAGATCCATCCTGCATTAAACTGATTTTGCCTTTAGGATTAATGTCCCATTTTTCATCACCAATCTGCACGTAGGAATTTTCAGATGTGATTTCAGTTTTATCTTTTAAGAAGAGGGCTTTGTTATTCAATACAATTTTATTGTTCATGCCATCTTGCTCGAGTGATGTACTGACAAACAAAGAATCGTTTTCTGTATACCCTTTAATGGAAAGATTTTTGGTAGGCACCATGCGTTTGAATTTCTGGCTGGCAGAAGTCAGATCGTAGCTGGTCGAGAAATTAGGCTGATAGGGGTGTTTCCCAATGACACCGCTTACATTGTTTCCTCTAAACTCATAGTAATTATAAAAGAGCGTATCGGAAATGAAGTTTAATGATAAATTGTTTTTCTCTTCTGTTGCCGTATACTTTCCTTGAATACTGGAGTTAGGAGACATGAATGTTCCGGGCATGTAGATATCAAAAAACTGGTTAACGTCTTTAATCTCAAAATGAAAGTCGGCATCCTGTGTTTTTCCTATCGTGGTTTTATTCGCATAATAGCGATTGATTTCATCGTCGTTATTATTGATCCTCAATAAAGTTTCTTGTCCCAGCATGACAATAGATTGTTCCAGGCCAATGAAATCAAAGTCGCCTTTGATATTACCATTAATCAAATCGGATTCTAATGTGAAGATCCGTTCACCGTTGTCTTGTTTAAATACTTCAGCACGTATGCTATCGATAAAGACTTCTTTGTTGTTTGGATAGAGCAAATAGGTGGGGCCTGTATAAAGACTTCCTTCCAGTTCATTGATATTGAGTACGCGCGCATTGAGAAAAGCGCTGGTACGTATAGAAGGAAACTTGGAGGCCGACCCCATGTTCATGTTGTAAAGATTGGCCTTATCACACAGTAATTTAAAATTAAAGATTTTCCAATCTTCACGAAAATCAATGGTGCCGTCTACCGATGCTACCAAATTGGAGTCTTTGATGGCCGCATAACCCTTAAACAGTCGATTACTAAGGTCTGCCTTCGTGGTGATATTTTTATAATTGTATCCGGCGTAAACAAAAGAACTAATGAAGGCATCAATGTTGACGGAAGCATTTTCTATATTTTTACCTTCCCCGATCATTTCTCCTTGAATGGAAATACTTTCAGCAGCCGGATGTCCGATCAGTTCTCCTATTCTGAAATTATAAGTCTGTAGTCTTCCTGAAAGTTTGATGATCTGATTGCGTTCTCCGATCTCAGGCCTGTTAAGGAAAAGATCGGCATCGATTTTACCCAGGCCTGTATGGTATGTGCCTTGTGTGGTGAAGTCATGGAAGAAACCTACAAATTTTCCTTTACCTTCAAAGTATTTGAGTTTTAGAATGTCATTGTAAATATCGTTCTCTACATATTGTTTCAAATCCGGTATATCTATCAATACAGATTTTGCGGAACAATCCAAAAACAGATCGTCGATAGAAGGAAGGTTCTTAAGGTTGGCGGTTCCTTTGAAGTAGGAGTTTTTTCCGAAACACAATTCGAGATTTTTCCCCTTTAGCCGATTCACCGTTCCACTGATATCACCGCTGATGATGTAGTTGTCATGATATGAGTAGAGTGTAGGAGAGAAGATGGCAAGATCCTGCACTTTCAGGTGACAGTTGTCAAGCGAGCCTTTCATTTGTACTTGTGTATTGAATTCTGTCAATACAGCAATAGAATCGTAAGCAAAGTGGACTTCCGCATTGATGGTAGAGTTGCCGATGTGTGCATAGGCATGCTCGAAATGCATCCCTGTTTCATGAAAACGAAAGAAGGTATTCAATTCATGAATGTGCATCTTAGAACGAAACTCTACTGCGCGTAATTTATGCGTGGTGAGTTGAATCGTATCGGAGCGTATTTCAAATTGCTCGACATAAGAATATACGCTGTCAAAACCAAAATGCATTTCGTCAAAACCAGGTTTGACAATCAACTCTGTTTGATCCATGTAGCGGAAGGACATGTTCTTCAGCTTTGCGTAGGGAATGCTAAAAACAAAGGGCGCAGAAGTAGATGTATCGAGAGGATCGCCGAATTTGGCTTGCAGTGTATTGACAAATTCATTGATGTTGACAATGCTGTCTTCTTTCAATACATAGAGATTGACACCTCCATCTCTCACAACACAGTCTTCAATTTGAAAAGTGCCGTGAATGAGTTTGTAAAAGCTAAAGTCAATGACTCCTTCACCCAGAAAAATCATATCGTTTTCTTCCCGGTCTTTCAACACAACTCCTTGTAGGATGATGTGATCGTACCAATCAATTTCTACATTGGCAATGGCTACGGGGTAACCGATGAGTTCGGAAGTGTAAATGGCCGCTTCCTTTGTGACATAGTTTTTCACGGAAGGAATGCGCAATAGGAAAACCGCTATAATAGGGATTAGCAGGGCAATAAAGATAATGCCCACTGCTATTTTAACAGTGATTTTTAAAAATCTGTTTATTTGAGCTAACTTTGGATTCAAATGTCAGATATTACGTTATTAGCCATCGAGTCATCTTGTGATGAAACCTCAGCCGCTGTTATTCAGAACGGTGTTGTTTTGTCCAATATTGTTGCCGGACAAGAAGTACACAGCAAGTATGGCGGTATCGTTCCCGAGCTCGCATCACGTGCACACCAACAGCACATTGTGCCCGTTGTGCATGAGGCACTCGCTCAGGCAAAGATAGTAAAAAAACAGCTGAATGCAGTTGCTTTTACGGGAGGTCCTGGATTATTAGGATCGTTATTAGTTGGAGTGAGTTATGCCAAAGCTTTCGCCAAAGGATTGGGTGTACCCATCATTCGGGTAAACCACATGCAAGCACACATTCTGGCGCACTTCATCGATGATCCTAAACCGGACTTTCCTTTTCTATGCCTTACGGTAAGTGGGGGACATACTCAGATCGTGTTGGTGAAAGGATACCTGGACATGGAGGTGATCGGTGAAACGCAGGATGACGCTGTGGGAGAGGCTTTTGATAAAGCGGCGAAGATGTTAGGATTGCCTTATCCCGGTGGACCTTTGATCGATAAATACGCCGCATTAGGAAATCCTTTAGCCTACGATTTTCCTCCTATAGACATGCCTGGATTGAACTACTCGTTCAGCGGAATCAAGACTGCTTTTTTGTATTTCATCCAAAAGCAGACGAAGTTGAATCCGGATTTTGTAGCGCAGCATTTACCGGATATTTGTGCTTCCATACAACATACATTGATTCGGATTTTATTTAGTAAATTACGCAAAGCCGTCAGGGAAACAGGCATTCATCGCATTGCCATAGCAGGCGGAGTGTCTGCCAACAGAGGCTTGCGTAAGACATTGGAAGAAGAAGCGGTGGAACACCAATGGGAGGTTTTTATTCCCTCCTTTGAATATTGCACCGACAATGCCGCTATGATAGCCATGGCCGGACACTATATGTATGAAAAGGGATTGTTTGAAGACTGGAGCTTCAGTCCCGAACCTCGATTAAAAATATGAGTAAGTTAGACATAGCCAAAAACGTAAACATCCGCAATAAGAAAGCATCCTTTGAGTATGCTTTGCTGGATACCTATGTGGCTGGTATGGTGTTGAAAGGCACAGAGATAAAGGCAATTCGAATGGCTAAAGTGCAGATGGGAGATGCCTATTGTTATTTTGATAAAGGAGAATTATACATTACCCATTTACATATTTCAGAATATGAAAAGGGAAGTATTTATAACCATGAGCCTGGAAGAGTCAGAAAATTGTTGCTTAAAAAGCGGGAGTTAAGTAAATTAGAAGGTAAACTGACCGACAAAGGATTGACCATTATTCCGGTCAGACTTTTTGTGAGCGACAGAGGTTTTGCCAAACTGGAAATAGCACTGGCAAAAGGCAAAAAGCTGTACGACAAACGGGAAGGTATTAAGGACAAGGACATTAAAAGAGAACTTTCTCGCATCATCCGCTAGTTATGAATAGAGTAGAATATGGAGTTTGTCAGTTGAGTGTTGTTCCCGTAAGAAAAGAACCCGCTGATGTTTCGGAAATCGTTACACAACTCATATTCGGAGATTTTATTCAAATCTTAGAGACCAGTGAAAATGATAAATGGAAAAGAATAAGAGGTGCTTTTGACGGTTACGAAGGCTGGATCGATAAGCGCCAATTTGTGGCGGTAGAGAAATCTACTTATGACCGTGCCTCTTCTCAGGTCATGCCGTATTGCTCTTCTTTTTTTGGTCTGATCAAAAGTGAAACCATGGTTTATCCTGTATTCATGGGAAGCCGCTTACCGTTTCTTCGCAATAACATCATTGAACTAGGTGATCAGTACTATATTTTCGAAGGAGAATATGCTTTACCGATGCCTTACGATCCGATCAAAATGGAAGTAGCCGCCCGCATGTACCTGCAATCTCCATACCTATGGGGAGGCAAGTCTCATTTCGGTATCGATTGTTCGGGTTTTGTACAACAGATCTTCCGTAATTTTTACATCAACCTTCCTCGTGATGCCTGGCAACAAGAACTGATCGGTGAATCGGTGCCTTTTGGTTTTCACGGAACAGGAGATTTGGCCTTTTTCAGCAATTCAGCAGGGAAAGTAACCCATGTCGGGATTGTTTTAGCCGGAGACACGATCATTCATGCCTCTGGTTTTGTCAGAATCGATAGTTTGACACAGGAAGGTATTCTGGTTGCGGCTACCGGTGAAATCACCCATCAATTGACCAGCATAAAACGCCTGGTAAACTAGTACAATTCAATCTTTTCTCTTATCTTTGCTTCCCTTCAAAATGGAGGTGTTCCGCATAGTCGCGCGGGATAGATCTTAACTAATTTCATGTGCTGTTGCCCTGAGTGCATGATGAAAACTAAGGGAAATTAATTGTATGGCAGAACCAAAAGAATTCAATTGGGAAGCATTTGAAACCAAAGGTTTCGGAAGCGGGTACAACAAATCAGAAATCGCTGAGATGGAGAAAATGTACGAAGCTACGCTTTCTCAAGTTGAAGAAAAACAAGTATTGAATGGAGTGGTAGTTGGTATCACTGACAAAGACGTAATCATCAACGTAGGATTTAAATCTGACGGATTGGTTTCTTTGTCTGAATTCCGTGATGTAGAAAACTTGAAAGTTGGACAGGAATTCGAAGTGTATGTTGAAAACAGAGAAGATGCATCTGGTCAACTAGTTCTTTCTCGTCGTAAGGCGAAGATTGTTAAAGCATGGGAGAATATCCAAGGTGCTTTGGACAAAGATCTGGTATTGGAAGCACTTGTGAAGAGACGTACAAAAGGTGGTTTGATCGTAGATTTGTATGGTGTAGAAGCATTCTTACCAGGTTCTCAAATCGATGTGAAGCCTATCCGTGACTTCGATGTGTTTGTAGGTAAGAAAATGGAAGTGAAAGTTGTGAAAATCAACTACACGAACGATAACGTAGTTGTATCTCACAAAGTATTGATTGAAAAAGACATCGAAAAACAAAAAGCCGAAATTCTAAACAACTTAGAAAAAGGTCAAGTGTTGGAAGGTGTGATCAAAAACATGACCAACTTCGGTGTATTCATCGATCTTGGAGGTGTAGATGGTCTATTGCACATCACAGATATTTCTTGGGGTCGCATCAGCCATCCGCAAGAAGTGCTTAAACTGGACGATAAAGTTCAGGTGGTGGTATTGGATTTTGACGATGAGAAGAAACGTATCTCTTTAGGTATGAAACAACTTACGTCTCATCCTTGGGATTCATTGTCTGGAGACCTGCAAGTAGGTTCTAAAGTAAAAGGTAAAATCGTAAACGTTGCAGATTACGGTGCATTCCTTGAGCTTCTTCCAGGTGTTGAAGGCTTGATCCACGTATCTGAAATGTCTTGGTCTCAGCACTTGAGAAACCCACAGGATTTCATCTCTGTAGGTGACGAACTGGAAGCTGTAGTATTGACATTGGATCGTGACGAACGTAAAATGTCTCTTGGTATCAAACAATTGACTGAAGATCCTTGGACTAAGCAAGATGTATTGACTAAGTATGGTGTGGAAACGAAACACAAAGGCGTGGTTCGTAACTTGACTAACTTCGGTCTATTCATCGAACTGGAAGAAGGTATCGACGGATTGGTTCACGTATCTGATTTGTCTTGGACTAAGAAAGTGAAACATCCATCTGAGTTCATCAAAGTAGGTGAGTCATTGGATGTAGTCGTGTTGGAATTGGATGTTGAAAATAGAAGATTGGCACTGGGTCACAAACAATTGGAAGAAAATCCTTGGAACACATTTGAAACAATCTTCAGCCCAGGATCAGTACACCGTTGCACAATCCTTTCTAAAAACGATAAAGGAGCTGTATTAGAGCTTCCTTACGGATTGGAAGGCTTTGCTGCTACGAAACACTTGGTGAAACAAGACGGTACAATGGCGGAAGCTGGCGAAGCGTTAGATTTCAAAGTGGTAGAATTCCACAAAGAAGAAAAAAGAATCATCTTGTCTCATACTAAAACATTCTCTGAAGTAGAAGAGGATGCTGCAGTTGCAAGTGCTGACAAGAAGAAAAAAGCTCCGGCTGCTAAAGGTGCGAAAGCTGCTCCTGCTGCTAAAGATGTTGAGAAATCAACACTTGGTGACATCGAGGCACTTTCTAACTTGAAAGAGCAAATGGACGTAGACAAGAAGTAGTTCTTCATCTCTTATTTATCTCAA
>JAQBNS010000082.1 GCA_028288405.1 Chitinophagaceae bacterium | reverse complement strand
GCGCACTCTCTATTAAATTCTAAGTATTGTCTATGAAAAATAAGATGAAATAGTTTTTTTCATTAGCTTTCAAAAAAGAAAAACATGCGTTTTATTCCCTCTCTTTCTCTTTTTATTTTATGCTCAGGATTATGCGTGTTTACCGCTTGTAGAGACCTTCGAATGGTCAGCATGGCCATATCTCATAAATGGCATATTGCTCTTCATAAAGAAGAAAAGGGACTTCGTTTTTTTGTCATTGGTGACTGGGGCAGAAATGGCGCTCACCATCAACGAGACGTAGCGATGCAGATGGATACCTTAGGAAAAAAATTCAAACCAGCGTTTATCATTTCTACAGGAGATAATTTTTATTCCAATGGTGTATCAAGTATCACAGACAAACAATGGAAAACTTCTTTTGAAACTATTTATACAGGAACACCTTTACAATGTCCTTGGTATCCGGTACTGGGAAACCACGACTACCGTGGTAATCCACAAGCAGAAATAGACTACACGAAGAAACAGTCTCGCTGGACCATGCCTGCACGCTATTACACACTCACACAAAAAATAGACGATAGTACTGCTGCCCGTTTTATATTTTTAGACAGCAATCCATTGGTGATTAAAAATCATAATTACTACTCTGACATGGTGCTGCAGGATACGGTACAACAATTGAAATGGCTGGACAGTGTATTGGTACATGCGAAAGAGAAATGGAAGATCGTCGTTGCTCACCATCCTCTTTACTCTTCCAACCCACGTCATGGAAATTCTGAACGTTTGATCGCGTTGCTTAGACCCAAGCTGGAAAAATACGGGGTACAACTTTATCTTAGCGGTCATGACCATGACCTGCAACATCAAAAACCTGCAGGTAGCGTTGATTATGTTATTTCAGGTGCCGGTTCACAAACCAGAAGAACAACGGAACATCTTACCACAAAGTTTACACGAGACGTCTCCGGATTTGCAGCCATCAGTTTAAAGAGTGATTCCTTAACACTCTATTTTATTGACTACACCGGCACCCCTATTTATTCTTTTAGCAGAGGAAATTAAAATCAATCAACATACCATCCGACACATTATCCTTCTCTTCTTGAACAATCCTGCACCGATTAAAAAAGCCGGTTTGTAAAACCGGCTTTCTCTTGGCATCCTTGACTAAAGGTGCTTTGCATCAATTGGAAAAAATAAGTTTGGTATAATAAACACCACTGTCAGATTGTATCATCACATAATACATGCCTGGAGTGATGTGTTTATCGCTTAAGTTAAATGATCCTTTTCCTTCTTGAAATGTTTGTTGGTGAATCAATACATTAGCATTATCATAGACTTGTACGGTAGCTTTTTCTAAAAGTTCGATGTTTATATCAGAAGAAGAAGAAGAAGAAGGATTGGGATATAAATGGTAAATTTGTTCCGACTGATTGGTGCTGTTATTGACAACTCTTACTACAGAGTAAGCATATTCACCATTGATATCCACTTGTTTCAATCGGTAATAAGATGTTTTTGGCAAAGGGAATTCATCTACAAAATTATAGTTAGATGCCGTTTTTGAATTGCCTTTCGCATCAACACTTCCCAACTCCATATACGTTCTACCGTCAGCACTTCTTTCTACTATAAACGATGCGGTGTTTTCTTCTGAATGAGTTTCCCAGAATAAATTCACTTTTTGATTGATCATGTAGACATCAAACTTGCCCCAGGTCACGGGAGCCGGTGCGCCTGGCAAGGTGCCGGGACATAAAGCTTGTGTATTGGTATATAAACCGGTAGAGCTTGTAAAACCCCAATACACATTGGGATTGCCGCCAAAAACACTGGCGATGATATTGTTGGTATAGCTTAAACGAAAGACACCATCGAAGTAGATGCTAAACACCGTTGTTCCGGGGTTCCACGTGATTCTCACCGTATGATTTACGCCATCTTCTATATTGGTACTACTGGAAGAAGCTTGTATAGGACCGGCTACAGGAGCATTCATATTACCATTGATATCTATAGCAATATGATCCTCCGGAATATCCGATGTATAACCACCACCATTGTTATTAAATGTATCGAACTCAATAATAAAGGTATTCGTCAAAGGTCCTGCAGCCAATTGATAGCCGGAACTACCGCAAGCACTAAGACCAGCCGGATTATTTTGCAATACAAAGGTCATTCCATCTGCTCCGTTCCCATCATTGGTTCCCATGTTGACACTAAACGTATAGTCAAATACACTTGACATATTGATTTGCGTCGTGTTCCACATACAACCTATTTGAGCTTGTTTGTTGGGAGTCATTTGTACACAATTACTTCCTCCATTGATTTCACTGGCTTGACCTGACATGCAGTAATAAGGTGCAGGGTCTTTCAATGCAATACTAAATGTTCCTACTTCTGCATTGTTATAGGCCCAGATCCTAATAAATAAAGAGTCGCCCGGAGTTAATCCTGTCAAATTCAATTCAGGCATGTTACCAGGACCCGTGTCATCGTCACAATTTAATAACGTCAGTGCACCTGAACATGAAGTCGCTTTATACACTGCCATAGCACCATCTGTTATCGACCCTGAGTTCGTCGTCACTAATAATTTACCTGAAGATGGTACTTTTGTTGAAAACCAAACATCTCGTCCATTGTAAGAAGCACAACCGGGATTGGCCTGAGGAGAATTGGTAGCAAGTCCAGTGGTATACGTTTTATAATTTAAAGCACAAGCATTACTATAAATGTATATAGCAGAGCAAATATTATCGTTTGTAGGAACTTGAAACTGGTAAGCCAATGTCTGGCATGTTGTATTGGTTAAACAACCGTATTGAGTAAGGTATACTCTATAGGTTGCAGCAGCGGGAGCAATAAAACTAAGCTGAGAAGACTGGCCACAATAATCGTCATTGTAAGCACCGGCAACAGCCACTCCCGAATTGTCCAAAATAGTAATTTCAGTATCCCAGGTAGCACTTCCTCCACCTTGGCAAAAAGAGAATAAATAAGTAGTTCCCTGAGAGGCATTGAAACTGAGGTATTGTCCTCCCTGAAAACAACTGGTTTGGAAAGCCGCTGTTGGAGTAATAGCACCGGCGGAAACACCACCTGTACATTGTGCCTTTAAATCAACAAAAAAACACGTGAGCAAAAGCAAAGCGCTCAAAATTGCGAGTCGTAAGAATGTTACCATAGAGCCGTTAAATTAAAAAACTATAAAAATATTACATACATGATATTTGTACGTCAATCACTTAAAGTGGTTTAGAGTTATTCGAAAAATACAGTAACAAACTATTAAATAACAATTTAAAAAACATACATACTTTTACATTAATACAATGTATTATACATAATGGTTTAAAAACAGACAAAAAGCACATTAAATATAAAGACTATGATTCAAACTAAAACCGAAAAACTTCGCGGGCCTTGGCTCCCGACGAAGTTTAACGATTCCGTTTAAGCTACCCTGTGAACCAGTTCTTTGAAAACCGGTCTTTTCTGCAAAGACTGGAAATAATGTACTACGATGTGTTGGTCTTGGGCCAGATAGTCAAGTGAGTGCCCATTTAAAAAATCATCATAGTACATTTCCATTTCCACAAAATTGTACTGACCATGTACATAAGTTGAAATGAATTTCGGCATGGCTTTCTTAATATCAGCCGCCAAATTCTCATCTCTTTCCTTCAAATCATTTTCCCATTGTTCCATAAATGCCTGAGGATCGATCAAACCCAGTTTCGCATTCAAGAGACATTTTTGTTTCAGTAAAACCAGCACCCAACGCTTAGGTTCTACTGTCAATATAAAAAAGGTTCCTGCCTGCATTTCTTTAATGATCTGCCGACCTTTCACTTCACATTCTTCAATCTGCTTGCGAACAGACACCGGCACTTCATTCATGCCTTTAGGCTGCATCACTTTCAAGGCAGGAATACCTTTGTATTTCTTTTGTTCTAATAGCTGCATCTGAACCAGCCACTTTTCCATGTTACTGCGCTCTGGCAAATCCACAAGATGCTTTTTAGGCAAACTCATGATGTAACGCAACACAGCGTTGACGACCTGTGTAAAATCAGGCTGCAGGTCAAACGGTTTTTGAATAAAACATTTCTTAAGCCACGGTAAAAAACGCTGATCGGAAGAAGGATCGATCGCTACCAACTTATCAATGATGACGTTTGGCAGTAGGTTCACTGCAGAAGCGGATGTTGTAAAAGACCAGGTCGTTTTCATAAGCTGTATCGTTTTGATGATACAAACTTATTTCCACTGACCGCACCCTATTTGCGGTGCTAAAATTTATATATAAAAATCTGACATTTTTTCTAAAACAGCCTTCAATTCTGAAACAACAGACTGTGGTTCAATAACTTTAACTTGTTCACCCAAACTTAAAATTCTCATAAAAAATTCTTTGTTAGGTATCAAATGTACCTCGACCCGGTGGTTGGGTTGTATCACTTGACTGCTGTGTATAGGCAAAATATTAAGGTAAGGAATCAAAGACTCTTTCACTTCGATGACAATTTTTTGCGGTTGTTTGTCATTGGGATGAGTAATACCTATTACCTCTTTGAAGTACTGTTCGTGATTAAAATCGGGACGACGCTTAAATGTCTTCGTACTCATCTCCAAACTTTTCATGCGATCTAACGCAAATGTTCTGATCTCTCCTGCACTTTCCAACCAACCCGATACATACCATACGCCTTGGTACTCTTTCAATACATGCGGATCCAATACGTAATGCGAAGCCGTATCCTGAAAAAATTTAGCATACGTAATGTCTATCTTTTTATGCTCGATGATGGCATTCAAAATCGTTTGCAGGAAAGCACCTCCTAATACATAGGGCTTTTCTTCGAAGTGTACAAAATCAAATGCTTCCGGTTTGCTTGACACTTTATGCCGGATAGACAAAGATTCCGTTAGCTTCTCTACCACTGGTTTAAAGCCGGCAAACAAATCAATGTGTTTGTACTGCTCCAGAACTTGTGCAGCCAATTCAATAGCCAAAAGATCTTCCTCTCCCAAAGGAATTTTTTCTATGGAATAGTTAGGGTCTTCGTAGTAATAGCCTTTGTTGTAAGAGTGAAATTTAATAGGAGCAAAATAACCCAACGATTCGTTGTTACGCATTTCTGAAAAATCCTTTTCCAATGTTCTTACAGAAATCTCGTTGACACCCACCGCCTCTGCACATTGCTCACGGATGTACTCTGCCGTAGGGAACGCATGTCCTTTACTTCTCAGACACCTGTCGATAACACGGTAACGGATGACAGCATCTAGATTTTTTGGCATGAGGAAAGTTAGTTGTTAGTTGTTAGTTGTTAGTTGTTAGTTGTTAGTTGTTAGTTATCAATTTAAACTTCTTTGTTTAAATTAACTACACTAAATAAAAATGAAAAGTGATTAAAAGAATAATGGCTAGATGTTATAAAGTGAATAATCACCGAACTAACAACTAGCCACTAACAACTATTAAACTATTTTATTATAAAATGCTCTTCTCCTATCTTTGCTCCATCCATGAAGATCTCTATGATGTGCAGGCCTTTGTGGTATTTCTTTGGATTTTTATACAAGAATTCAATATGCTGCGTCTTTCCATCGTAAGTAAAAGACTGCTTGAAAGTATACGGAGTTTCTTTTCCTCCTGTCATGAAGAAACCGCCACCAGCAATCGGATCATAAATATCTACTCCATGAGAATCAATCAAACGCATCATGACAGTTTTAAAACCAGTTTCTACAGGTACGCCATCTTTTGCCGATACATCAAAATTCAAGTGTATGATTTTGAAGCTTGACTTATGAGGTTCATGGTGTGCAAGGTTCATGGAGTCATTGAGGTCTTCAATGTCTTTCATCAGTTCAATGTCAAAATTTTCGGCTCTGGCTTTTTCGCTTAATACTTCTTTGTCTTTATGCTGAGCCGTTGCTTTTCCATTAACCATTAAAAAAAACGAGAGCATGATCAAATGCAAATACTTCATAGGTATTGTTATTTATGATTTACTTATTTACAATATTTAACACAAATGCCTTTTGTATCAATTACAAAAGCCTTTCCGTCTAACATGACTTCAGCCCAACCTCCGGAGAAGTCATACGCATAGTCGTACTGAAAAGATATACTATTTTTTCCATCCTTGTCTATATAACCGTACTTCCCTTGATGAAATACTACCGCATATCCCTCTGAAAATGTGCGGTTCACCGCATAATTCAAAGTTGTGAATTGTTGATCGGATAAATTCACCATTCCCCAATAGCCTTTCTTCACCACCATGCACTTTCCGTTTTCCGGTTCTTCTATCCATTGGTATTCTACCGGAACCAGAACAACTCCTTTGCTGTCAAGAAGTCCATAAGCTGTTCCTTTTCTAACTTTTACTTTACCCGCTGTCATTTCTCCTATCCAATCGTAAGCCAGCGAAACAACTACCTTGCCATCTTTGTCGGCCAAGCCCCATTTGTTGCTTTTCTGCAATCGAGCTACGCCATCTTGAAAAGCAGAAATCCAATCATACACCGGTGCAATGATAGGCCTGCCTTTTTCATCGATTACTCCATACTGTTGGTTTTGCACTACTACTGCTCTTTGCTGGTAGAAATTAGAGGCCTGATCGAATGATGATGGAATCACCCATTTGCCTTGTGCATTGATGTATCCATATTTTCCTGAACTTTTTACCGCAGCCAATCCTTCTGAAAACTCAAACGCTTGTTCGTAAATAGCAGGAATAACAAGTTTACCGGCGGTATTGACAAATCCGTATTTTCCTTTTACAGCTACAACCGCCATGCCTTCTTTAAAACTGCCTGCCTTATCATATTGCAAAGGTACTTTCACCGTACCTAGTTTATCAATGAAGCCCCACTTACCCAGCAACATTACTGCGGAATACCCTTCCGAAAAAGAATAAGCGGAATCGTATTTCAATTTGATTTTAATGCCTCCTTTGGAATCAATGAAATAAGAAAGTTTTTCTTTTTGCACCAAAGCACGATCATCTGAAAAAGGAAATGCTTTATCGTAAACAGGGGCAATAGCAACAGCACCTGTTGAAGAAATCTTATAACCGTACTTATCTCCCCATTTGTACAACACCGGCACTTGTGCCATCAGCTGAGCATGCAGCACAAGCAAAGTCAGGATACTCAAGATTTTTCTCATAGCTGAAGCCGGCATTAACGTAAAAATAGCTTGTACACAATCACGATGACACCGACCAAAAACATGACGATGGAAATCTTATTGGACCAGTGCATCATTTTAATACTGGTATTGGTAGGCCTGTTCGGATCTTTTTTTCTAAAAAAATAACCAAACACTTCTCCTACCTTAAAGTAATCTCCCGCTTTCATAAAGCTGCTTTATTAAAATTGTAAATTCATTTCCATTGGGCTGATCCACCTTCCGTCTTCACGGATCAATTCAATCAACTCGTCTACCGCTTGTTCGGCCGGTACAGCTTTTTTAATGACTTCCTGTCCACGGTACAAAGCGATCTTTCCTTTACCTACTCCTACATAGCCATAATCAGCATCTGCCATTTCTCCCGGACCATTCACAATACAACCCATGATACCGATCTTAATGCCTTTCAAGTGATCGGTACGCTTGCGGATCATGGCTGTTGTCTCCTGCAAATCAAATAATGTTCGACCGCAGGAAGGACAAGAAATGTATTCTGTTTTCGACATCCTGGTTCGGGCAGCCTGCAAAATACCAAACGACAAAGCGTTCAACACCTTAAGTTCTTCGAATTCCACCTTTTGTGACACGATGGGAGCCTGACTTCTTCCTAATAAAATACCGTCGCCTAAGCCATCAATCAATAAGCCACCGACATCAGTCGCCGCATATAAATGCAAACTTTCATTGTCTATACCACCGTAATCTCGTCTTACGATACAAGGATTCTTTATTCCTTCCGTGATGAAGATAGAAAATATTCTTCGTATCGCGGCCATGGCATGGTCATTTCGAGTTCGCAATACCGCAATGAAATCATCATGCTCCTTGAAGAGCTGAATCAACTCCGGCGATAAATCTTTGGACCACACTTCGACAAAAGTTGTACCCTTTGGTTTATCCGAAGAAGAAAGAGCGAGCGCTTCTAAGGAAGTCAGGTAAGGAAACTTATTGGTTTGGTCATTCAAACCTAGCCATATTTTATAATCGATGATCTCTTTCAATCCCATCGGAAGCATAAAATCAATCGGCGCAGTACCTGTGTATACAAAGTCTGCTCCCTGATCATTCATCGTCCACTTATCCGGCTCTGGCAAATAGAAGTGTCCTATCGATTTAAGATCTTTATAATCAGAAGCATTAGCCCTCGATAAGTCAATGATGACACGAGGTACATTGCTGCCTCCTATTGTATAAACTTCCTTTGTTTCCCTGCGCTTATAAGCATAAGGATTGATCGGATACTCTTTCAATTCAGGAATAAAAGAATGCGAAGAACGTGCTGCATAACGTTCCGCCAATTTAGCGGCCACCGGTATTTCATACTCCGGCTCTTCAGTCAGGGATACACGAATGGTATCACCTAATCCATCTTCTAACAAAGCCCCGATACCTACGGCAGATTTAATACGGCCATCTTCTGCTTCGCCGGCTTCTGTAACTCCCAGATGCAAGGGATAAGGTTGTAAGCCTTCTTCGTCCAGTTTTTCTACCAGTAAACGATAAGCCTGAACCATCACCTGGGTGTTGCTGGCTTTCATGGAAATGACAATATCGTAATACTTCAGTTCCTCGCAGATGCGGATAAACTCCAGCGCAGACTCTACCATACCCAATGGGGTGTCTCCGTAACGACTCAAAATACGGTCAGAAAGCGAACCGTGGTTCGTTCCGATGCGCATGGCTGTTCCGTATTCCTGGCAGATCTTTACCAATGGAACAAACTTTTCACGGATACGATCCAGCTCTGCCTGGTAGGAAGAGTCGGTGTATTCTATCGTCTCAAAGCGCTTTTTATCAGCATAGTTACCCGGATTGACACGTACCTTTTCTACAATGCGTGCAGCTACTTCAGCGGCATTGGGGGTAAAATGGATATCGGCGACAAGAGGTATGGTGCATCCTCTTTTGCGCAGTTCATCCTTAATGTTTCGAAGGTTTTCTGCTTCCTTTACACTCGGAGCCGTGATCCGGATGTACTCACACCCGGCAGCAGCCATGCGGAGACATTGCTCTACCGTACCCTGGGTATCCATGGTATCGGTAGTGGTCATAGATTGCAAGCGGATCGGATAATCTCCCCCCATAGGAATATCACCGATGTTGACGACCCTCGTTTTTCTCCTTGTGTAAGCCGTTAAACTTTCTGTATATTTTACTGCTAACGTCATCTGATTCATCTGTGAATGACCTTTTATGTTAACTCCACATTTCTGTCATTGGTATTTTTCTTCCTGTCTTTTCCATCCGAAATCGGATTTCTTTTGCCTGAGGTCTTCCTTTCGATCCTACAAACATAACATTTCTTCGGTTCGAATTTCGTCAAAAATCAACTCATCTCTTGGTCTTAAGCGGATATATTTTGAATAAAATCCTGGCAAAAACCGGCAAGGTTATGACGCCAATTCTGTATCGTTTGACCTACTTAAAATGGAGAAATTGAAGGGGGCTTAGGATGAAAATCCTGACACGAATACGTTACCGCATAAGCTATAAACTAACTTGTATCACATCAGTCTATAAGACCAAAAAATCAGCTGAGTCCCAAAACAGTTCATTAGAATAATACTATTAATAAATCGAACTGATGATTGGAGTTCGGAACCTATTGCACCCATCTGGGAGAAAACAGAAAGAAAATAAAGATCACCGCAAAACCATTTGTTTCATCCCTTTTTAGATCGGAGAAAAAGAGGAGACTTATAAGCCATTACGATCGAAGCTTGTTTGACAATACAGGAATAGTACAAATAATGCAGAGCCAATGGGATTAAAATATTCCTCCTCTGAAATGGGCTAAATAGATACAGTTCCTATTTTTCGGGCCACCGGAGTTCTGTTTGCAGACCTGACTCCCAATCAATGCCCCAAACTCAACCTGTTCCTTAAAGATAAAATACTTGGAAGAAGAGGAGAATCCCAAACCCTATTTTTATCAAATCAGATTGTTTCCCGTACGTCTTATGTGCTGCAAAATTCAACAGCGGGCTCTCTTTAACAATTCATTGAATTTGTCTTTTACTAAGGCTATTCATACACCGCTTTTGATCTTATAAAGGGTGCTTTTATAAATTTAGACTAATCTAAATTTATAATATTATTACTGTATAAATGAGCACATTACAAAATACATCAAAAGTAACCCTGGAATATTTACAAATCTCCCAATTGTGGTCTTAAAAGGAGCTCTTCTACCACTGTATTTTTGGATAATTGATGGGCAGACCAAATGCTTTCTGCTACATCTTCCGGTTTCATAAAACGCTCTGCCGGCAAATCTACCCCATCCCAACTTGAGGTTAATGTAGCTCCGGGAAGAACACTCACTACCCTAATGCCATGAGGTTTTAGTTCCTCCCTCAGGACCTTGTTCATTCCATAAAGGGCAAACTTGCTGATGCAATAAGACCCTCCGTTGGTATAGGGAACAAAGCTCGCCGTAGAACAAATGGTAAAGATGTCCCCTTTCTTTTGTCCAATAAAGGTGGGTAATAAACACCTGGTCAAATGATAGGCACTGTATACATTGGTAGAGATCATTTGTTCCAAAACTCCGTCCGCTTCATTCTGAAGTTGACCAGGAATAAACAATCCGGTATTGTTTACCAGTACATCAATACTTCCTCCCAACCCAACAATGAATTGTCCAAAATCAAGCACTTCCTGTTTAATGGATAAATCGGCTTTGAAGATCAAAATTTTAGATCCAGGGATTCTGGACTCCAGGTCTTTTTTCAGCTCAGCCAATCTCTCTTTTGATCTCGAACAAGTGACTACTTCGTATCCTTTTTGGGCGAATAATTCGACGATCGCTTTGCCGATTCCTTTGGTTCCCCCACTCACAATTATTCGTTTTGGCATGTGTGCTTATCTTTAGTTTTTACAGAAATATAATGTATTTTCGCAACGGTTTGAATCGTCTTTAACGCGAACCGATCAAAGAGGTATTCTATGAAAGAGCTGGGAAAATACCTATTGTTAATGGGTAAATTGTTGGTAAACCGTGAAAAGTTTTCAACTTATGCACGGCTTATAATTGACGAAGCAATCGTCATCGGGACGGATTCTCTGCTCATCGTAGCCATCGTATCCAGTTTTATTGGAGCGGTAACAGCGGTACAAACAGCCCATAATTTATACAGTCCGATCATTCCATTGGAAACCATCGGTTCTATTGTTCGTGACATGACCCTTTTGGAGCTTGCTCCTACTTTTACCGGTGTCGTATTAGCGGGTAAAATCGGATCTAACATTGCCGGTCATTTAGGTTCCATGAGAATCACAGAGCAGATTGATGCTTTGGAAGTGATGGGAATCAATTCCGCTTCTTACCTGATTTTACCGAAAATCGTTGCTTCTCTTATTGTATTTCCCATGTTAGTTACTCTTTCTGCCTTCCTCGGAATTTTCGGAGGTTTTGTAGCCGGAGTACTGACCCACTCTCTTTCTGCGGAACAGTATATTGCAGGGATCAGAGATAACTTCCACGGATTTGACATCTTCTTTGCCCTTATAAAAGCATTCGTTTTCGCCTTTCTGATTTCTTCGATCTCTGCTTTCAGAGGTTATTATACCCGCGGTGGAGCTTTAGAAATTGGAAAAGCTTCTACCATTGCTGTCACACACAGTTGCATCGCTGTTTTGATTGCTGATTATTTATTGGCTCAACTAATACTAGCACGCTAAAAGATGATAGAGTTTAGCCACCTGAATAAAACCTTTGGAGATAAGCAAGTGCTGAAAGATGTCAGCGGAGTCTTTGAACGCGGGAAAACAAACCTGATCATAGGAACCAGTGGAACAGGTAAAAGCGTTTTACTTAAATGTCTGGTGGGTATCTTTGAACCGGATACAGGTGATATCTTCTATGACCAACGTAAATTCAATGTCGAATCCAACGATCGCAAACAGGAAATCCGCCGTGATATCGGTATGCTTTTTCAAGGTGGCGCATTGTTTGACTCTAAAACAGTAGAAGCAAACGTAATGTTTCCCTTAACAATATTGGCTCCTCAGATGAGTAAAAGCGAAAGAGTTGACCGCGTAGATTATTGTTTGAAGCGTGTCGGTCTGGAAAAAGCCAAAAAACTCATGCCTTCTGAAATCAGCGGAGGGATGGCCAAGCGTGTAGGTATTGCACGAGCCATCGTGATGCAATCCAAATACCTTTTTTGTGATGAACCCAACTCCGGTTTGGATCCCCTTACTTCTCATGTCATTGACGAACTCATCGAAGACATTACGCACGAGTATAATATTACCACGGTTGTGGTAACCCATGACATGAACTCCGTATTGGAAATCGGAGAAAATATCATGTACATGTTTGAAGGTGAAAACGTATGGCAAGGAACCAAAGACAATATTTTGCAAACTACCGTGAAGCCATTGCAAGACTTTTTGTTTGCCAATAAGTTGATACGCGACATGGAAAGGTAGAGATGGGAGATGGAAGATGAGAAATGAGAAATGGGACCTAGACTGATTATTTGCTGGTATTTTTTAATTTTGTAACTATATTTTTTACTTTTTATGTTTTTGTACAATAAACTAGTCGTTTATCAGAAAGCTTTTGCTTTAAACAAACGTATCTATCAACTCCTCAAAAAATCTGGTACCATTCCCCCATATGTCAAAAATCAATTAGGGAGGTCTACTCTAAGTATAATGCTTAACATTGCCGAGGGAAATGGAAAAGCAGGTAAGAGAGATAAGCGAAATTTCTTAATCATTGCTAGAGCATCCACTTTCGAGACGGCAGCCTTAGTTGATTTTCTGGCTTCGGAAAAAGAGATTGAACATCAAGAAGCGAACTCATACCAAATGGAATTAGAAGAAATTTCTAAAATGTTGATCGCGATTATTAAATCATTGGAGTAGAAACAAAGCAGAAATGGTAAATTGTACTCATCTCTCATTTCTCATTTCTCTAGAATAAAGCCGACAACTGCATCCTACCAATATGTATCATCTTCGACGTATCTGACTTCCGGCCTTCATAAGAAAACGAAAACTGTAAACCGTTCATCAACTTCTCCTGCCAGGTAATGTTCCAGGTAAAGTTGTTTCCCGGTAATAAGGCTTCCAGCATTTCATAGCCCAAAGGTGAACCCAATGCAGTACCTTTAAAATCGGCATTGATGCGAATGTATTTGACGGTACTTGTAATGTTGCGTTGGGATAATTTATTGACTTTCAACTCTACTCCACCATCGTACAATTCTACCTTTTCACCGTTGCCTCCTTCAAATACGTTTTTCTTAAATGTTCCTCCTCCTAAAAAAGAAATCCTCAACGTGTTTTTCGGTTGAAAGGAAATTTCCGGTTTTACCTGCAGGTATTGAATTTCATAATTACGGGTCACTAAAAAATCAGAAAACGTAGACCTCAATCCTTCTGTACCTGTCAATCGAATGGCAGAATAAGACGACAAATAGTAACGAGAGGCCAATTTCCATACCCGTTGGACTATCTTTT
>JAQBNS010000077.1 GCA_028288405.1 Chitinophagaceae bacterium | reverse complement strand
GGAAAATAATTGTTCTTTTACTTTTTCACGGGTGATGATATCGATTTGATTGAACGGTTCATCCAACACCAGCAGAGAAGCATCCGAAGCCAAAGCCAGCGACAAAGCCACGCGTTGTTTTTGTCCGCCTGAAAGCTCGGTATCTTTACGGTCTCTGAATTCCTGCAAAGAAAAAATATCCAGGTACTGGTCCACTAACAGCGATTGCTCTTCGGTATGAAAATAACGAAGTTCATAACGCAGCATATCTTCTACACTACGCAAACGCGGTAAGATCGTGTCTTGTGAGACATAGCGAATTCCGGCATATCCTTTTACCAGCAGCTGCAAAGGATCGGGTAACTTATCCTCTTCCAAATACACCGCCCCTTCATCACACGATTGCAAACAGGCAATGGCACGCAGCAACGTAGATTTGCCACTACCACTTTCTCCTATTACAGCCACACATTCACCTTCTTTGACTTGAAAGGAAATATCCTGCAAAGCCGGCTGCTCGGTATTGGTATAGGTGATATGAAGGTGATCGACTTTTAATAAAGTTTTGTTTGCCATGAAAAAACGTTAACATCCAAATATACAAAAGTTGTTAGTTGTTAGTTGCTAGTTAGAAAGCTATTTTAATCAAATGGCATGTGTAGCGCCATAACTAACAACTAACAACTAGTAACTAATAACTATTTTCATTAATTTGTGCTGTTAAATCATCCGACTAACCCCATGTCATTTCTAAGAATAGGCGGTGCTGCACTCAATCAAACACCTATCGATTGGGAGAATAACCGAAACAATATCCTGCAAGCGCTGGAGATGGCGCGTAAGGATGCGGTAGATATCCTATGCTTACCGGAATTGTGCATCACAGGTTATGGTTGCGAAGATTTGTTTCTGCACCATTGGGTAGCAGATACCGCCTGGGAACAATTGATGAGCCTTTTGCCGCATACCAAAGAGCTTGCTGTTTGCATCGGCTTGCCGGTATGGCACGAACATCGTCTGTACAATTGTGCCTGTTTTATAGAAAATGGTAGTATACTCGGTTTTTCAGCCAAACAATTTTTAGCCAATGACGGAGTACATTACGAGCAACGTTGGTTTACCCCATGGCCTTCACAACAACAATCTATAGTAGAGCGCGAAGGAAAGTCTTATCCTTTCGGAGATCTCACGTATACTGTACAAACTATTTCTGTTGCCTTTGAAATCTGCGAAGATGCCTGGAGGGGCAACGATCGTCCGGGATTTCGTTACGCCAAACAAAATATACAACTCATTCTGAATCCCAGTGCGAGTCACTTCTCCTTTAACAAATCTAAAATTCGTTATGAATTAGTGATTGAAGAAGGTTCACGAAAAATGAATTGTGCTTACGTGTATGCAGACTTATTAGGAAACGAAGCGGGAAGAGTAATCTACGACGGTGAAGTATTGATTGCCTACAAAGGCAATTTGATTCAGCGCAACGACAGACTCTCCTTCAACAATGTAGAACTGGTAGCGGCCAATATTGACTTCGAGAAACAACAAACAGGTCACGATCCCATTACGGAAGACCAAAGAGAAGAAAACTATGAGTTTTGGGAAGCCACTTGTGTAGGACTCTATGACTACATGCGAAAATCCAAAGCCAAAGGATTTGTGTTGTCTTTGAGCGGCGGGGCCGATTCTTCGGTATGTGCCATCATGGTCTATGAAATGATACGCAAAGGCATACAAGAGCTAGGCGCTGAATACTTTTTATTTAAAGGCGGAGTGTCGGATTTAATCGATAGTCAATCGCTCTATGGATTAAGCGTTGATGAACAAGCCCAAAAAATCTGCGCCGTATTGTTGACCTGTGTTTATCAATCCAGCCGCAACTCCGGTAAAGAAACTTTACTCTCCGCACGGGAACTGGCAGAAAGCATCGGTGCTACCTTTTACCAATGGAGCATCGACGAAGAAGTAGAAAGTTATAAAAGTAAAATACAAATCGCCTTGCAGCGCGACTTGAACTGGCAACAGGATGACATCGCATTACAAAACATACAGGCACGCAGCCGTTCTCCGATCATCTGGATGATGGCCAATATTAAACGTGCTTTGCTGATCACGACCTCAAACCGCAGCGAAGGCGATGTAGGGTATGCCACCATGGACGGTGACACCTCCGGCAGCATCGCTCCTATAGCCGGAGTAGATAAAGATTTTATCCGTCATTGGTTGATCTGGGCAGAGAGAGAAAGAGGACACAAAGGATTGAGTCGTGTCAATGCACTGACACCGACGGCTGAATTGCGTCCTTCTGCACAAACGCAAACCGATGAGAAAGACCTCATGCCTTATCCTTTACTGGCACAGATCGAACGCTTAGCGATCAAGAACAGAAAAAAACCGTTGGAGGTTTATCAACACTTAGAAAGCGATTGGACGGACAAACAACAGTTGAAACAATACATTGTAAAGTTTTATCGTCTATGGTCGATCAATCAATGGAAAAGAGAACGCATCGCTCCTTCTTTTCACCTCGATGACTTCAACGTGGATCCGCGCAGTTGGTGCCGCTTCCCGATCCTGAGCGGTAGCTTTACAGAAGAAATAAACGAATTGCTGAATTTCTAATATGGCCATTCTGGGAACCGATATCGTACAAGCCAAACAATTATTGGAACAAGGAAAGCTGGTCGCCATTCCTACGGAAACCGTCTATGGATTGGCAGGTAATGCGTTGAATCCGGATGCTGTACTTTCTATTTTTGAAGCCAAGGACCGTCCGAGCTTCGATCCATTGATTGTACATACAGACAGCATTGAAAAAATAGAACGTTGGGTCACTCATTTTCCGGCAGCGCTGAAAGCATTGGCTACAGCAGTATGGCCTGGACCATTAACGATTTTATTACCGAGGAATGAACTTATTCCAGACATCGTAACATCGGGTTTGGAAACTGTCGGCATTCGTATTCCCAATCATCCCTTGACGTTGTCGCTGCTGCAATCACTGGATTTTCCATTGGCAGCACCAAGTGCCAATCCTTTTGGATACATCAGTCCCACGCAGGCAGAGCATGTCAACCAACAACTGGGGGATTTGATTCCGTACATCTTAGACGGAGGACCTTGTCAGGTAGGCATTGAATCGACTATTGTGACCTGGGAAAATAATCAATTGCATGTATTGCGCTTAGGCGGTTTAAGTGTAGAGGTGATTGAAAACCTGAGCAATCAAAAAGTTACACTCAACCTCAATCAATCTTCCAATCCCCAGGCACCGGGCATGTTGAAGAGTCACTATGCTCCGCGGAAACGGTTGTACATTGGAGATATAGACCACCTGTTGAAACAACACGCCGGTAAACGCATCGGTGTTTTAAACTTTCAGCGCATACTGTCAGATACCATCATACAACGTACCTTGAGTCCGCAAGGAGATCCGCACGAAGCCTCTAAAAATCTGTTTCGTTTTTTAAGAGAACTCGATCAAAGCGATGCAGAAATATTGATCACTGAGTTTGTGCCCGAATTTGATTTGGGCAGAGCCATTAACGATCGCTTACGCAGAGCGGCCTACAGCGGATGATTGCCTATTGCATCAGCGGCCTGGGAGCGGATGAACGGGTGTTTACGGCACTTCGCCTTCGCTACGAAATAATACCCCTCCATTGGTTAACACCTCTTCACCAAGAGTCCTTAGAGCACTATTGCCAACGATTGATCGTACAAATAGATACCGGCAAACCGTATGTATTGATTGGTGTTTCTTTTGGAGGAATGATAGCCTGCGAATTGAACCGCTACTTACAACCTAAGCAAACCATCATCATTTCCTCCGCAGCTCAGGCGAGTGAATTACCGCTACTCTACAAAGTCATGGGTAAAATAAAACTAGCGAATTGGTTGCCGGAGTTTATGTTGTTTCCTCCCTTGTTTGTGCTCACTTATTTATTCGGGGTAAAAACCGCGGTGCATAAAACCTTATTAAAAAACATCAGCGCTGATACCGATCCTGTCTTTGCACGTTGGGCCATTGATAAAATTACCCATTGGAAAAATAATTTCATTCCCGACAGATTGGTTCGTATTCATGGCAATAAAGATAAAGTCCTCTCCTATTACACGCCCGAGACTTATGTCATTAAAGGCGGACAGCATTTCATGATCGTGGATCGTGCGGATGAAATAAGTGATATCATAAACAATCTATAGTTTTTTTCTACTCGTTGTTGGCGGGACGCCAACAACGAGTGAACCTTTGATTTTTTTTGCGTTAGGGATTGAAGTGGAAATCCTTTTTAGCGTGGGTTTGCGTGTTGGAAAAAGATTGGAACGGAAAGCCCGGCCCCGCCATCGAACTAAAAATAACCTGTAAACTCATTTGGCGGGGAAACGCCCACATCTTGCTTTATGCATACGTCGGATCTTACATCCCTAAAGGGATTTGACTTTTGTGTAATCCTATTTTTCTACCAAGATGACGTCCTCTGGGACTTACTCTATCGTCAAACCCGTTTTCCTTTTTAATAAAAAACAGTTAACGCTCATCCTTCACTAAAATCCAAGTACTTACAACTTACCACTGATCACTTACTACTAATCCTTAGCTATTTCCAATCCATTCCTTATTTTTGTAAAAAACAAAAGCTATGTATTCATTTATTTTGTGGGATGCCTCTCCGGAAATATTCAGCATCATGGGATTTCCCCTGGTATGGTACGGATTACTGTTTGCCACTGCCTTCCTTATCGGTATGCAGCTGATGGCCTGGATGTACAAAAAAGAAGGTAAAAATCCACGTGACATCGAATCATTAATCATCTATATACTCATCGGTACCGTAGTGGGTGCGCGCTTGGGTCACTGCTTCTTTTATGAGCGAGCTTATTTCCTGGCGCATCCATTGGAGATCCTAAACTTAAGAGGCGGAGGTTTGGCAAGTCATGGCGGTGCCATCGGTATTTTCATCGCGTTGTTATTGTTCTGGAGAAAACATCCTAATCCAGGTTACCTGTACTTGCTGGATCGCATGGTGATTGGTGTTGCCATCGGTGGCTGTCTGATCCGTTTCGGTAATTTAATGAACTCTGAAATCATCGGTAAACCCACAGACGCTCCTACTGCTTTTATGTTTGTTCATGGCATTGAAAGTAGTATTACAAATAATTTCGGAGTATTGGTACACGATGTCACTTTACGTAAAGTGGATACCGTCCTGAAAGTACAAGGCGTAGCTGTAAATCCTATCGAAGTAACGTTGCACATGAGCTCTCTGGGCAATGGCAATGTCAATGATTTATTAAACGGAGGCATTAAAGAAGCCTTGAAAAATTCTCCCGATTATTACGAAGAAGGTAAATACCTGGTACCGGATGAACTCCAATTTTCTGAAAGCACCAATGAGGCCGGTAAAAAAACAATCCTCTTTACCCTCTACGGTGTAGGCAGACATCCTGCTCAGCTCTACGAGTCTTTGTCTTGTCTCTTATTATTCTTCGTCTTACTCGCCATGTATATGGCCCATGACGGCAATGTACCTCAAGGCAGAACCTTCGGATGGTTTATTGTGATTCTATTTTCTCTCCGTTTTGCCTACGAGTACCTCAAAGAAAATCAAGTGTCTTTTGAAGACAGCATGAACTTCAACATGGGGCAACTGTTAAGTATTCCTATGGTTTTAATCGGTCTGTTTATATTGATCAGAAGTTATAAGCCAAAGGGAGCAATTTCTTAGGCGTTAGACGTTAGTGGTTAGTCATTAGAAAAAAAGGTCTCGCATAATATGCGAGACCTTTTTTATTATCCATCTGTCTTACCCCTAAATCCCCTGAAGGGGACTTTAGAGAAAGAGAAACAGAAAGAGTTTTAAATCTGTTTCTGTTTCTGTTTCTGTTTCTCACTTCACCGGGTCATGTCCATGCCCGCCCCAGGGATGGCATCTTCCGATGCGCTTCAATCCCATCCATCCGCCTTTGATCGGTCCGTATTTTTGAACGGCTTCGATGAAATAAGCCGAACAGGTTGGTGTGTAACGGCAAGCATTGGGAATCATGGGAGAAATAAAAAGCTGGTAAATCCTGGCCAGTAAAATCAGCACAAAGGACACCAATTTTTCTAACACACGTTTTACCAGCTTCATCATAGGAATAAAAAAGAAAAGCGGATTGCTCCGCTTTCTTTGTTGTTTAATTATACTTTCAAAGGCACCAACGCTCCTCCTTTGATATCGTCTACTACAGACGGATCAAGCAAGGTAGAAGTATCTCCCAGGTTGCTCACATCGCCTTCTGCTACTTTACGCAGGATACGACGCATGATTTTACCTGAACGGGTTTTAGGCAATCCTTTTACAAATTGAATTTTATCAGGCTTAGCGATCGGACCAATGATTTTTGTCACCACATCCAAAATCTCCTTGCGCAATACATCTTCTGTCTTAGAGAAATCCTCTAAGATCACATAAGCATAGATGCCCTGGCCTTTGATGTCGTGGGGATAACCTACTACGGCTGATTCGATCACAGCACTGTGTTCGTTGATGGCGTTTTCTACTTCAGCAGTACCCATGCGGTGACCGGATACGTTGATCACGTCATCGACACGACCCAGGATACGGTAGTATCCGTCGTGGTCACGCTTGCAACCGTCGCCGGTGAAGTATAAACCTTTGTACGTAGAGAAATACGTTTGACGGCAACGCTCGTGATCGCCATAAAGCGTACGGATGATAGAAGGCCAAGGGTATTTCATACACAAGTTACCTTCTACATCGTTTCCTTTCAATTCATTGCCTTCACTGTCTACCAACACCGGTTGTACACCAGGCAAAGGTAAAGTAGCGCAAGTAGGTTTCAATGGTGTGATGCCTGCTAATGGAGAAATCAGGATACCCCCTGTTTCTGTTTGCCACCAGGTATCAACGATCGGACAGTTTTTGTTACCGATGTTGTCGTTGTACCAATGCCATGCTTCTTCGTTGATCGGTTCTCCTACAGAGCCTAATACTTTCAAGCTGCTGAGGTCGTATGGTTTTACAAAGTCCAGACCCGATGCCATCAAAGAACGGATCGCGGTGGGTGCCGTGTAGAAGTGCGTCACTTTATGTTTTTGTATCCCTGCCCAGAAACGTCCGGCATCAGGGAAGGTAGGAACACCTTCGAAAATCACACTGGTAGTACCTGCTAATAGAGGAGCGTATACCAAGTACGTATGTCCCGTGATCCATCCGATATCGGCCGTACACCAGTACACGTCGCCGTCACCGATTTGGAATACGTTGCGGAAAGAATATTCTGCATACACCATGTAACCACCTGTCGTGTGTACCACACCTTTAGGCTGACCGGTAGAACCGGAAGTATACAAGATGAAAAGCATGTCTTCAGAATCCATAGATTCCGCTTCACACTCCGCACTTATACCCTTGGTTTCTTCATGCCACCAAACGTCTAAGCCGTCTTTCATGGTTACGTTTTCACCGGTGCGTTTTGCCACGATTACTTTTTCTACGCAAGAAGCTGTTTTCACCGCTTCGTCTACCACCGCTTTCACCGGAATATTTTTATTGCCTCGGTATGCACCGTCAGAAGTTAATACCACTTTCGCTTTTGCGTCGTTGATACGATCGGATAAAGCGGATGCAGAAAATCCGGCAAATACCACAGAGTGCACCGCACCCAAACGAGCACAAGCCAATACAGCGATGGCCAATTCAGGAATCATCGGCATGTACAAACATACGCGATCGCCTTTCTTCACGCCATTCTTTTTTAAGACATTGGCGAAGCGGCATACTTCCGCATGCAATTCTTTATACGTAAGAGATTTGTTGGCTTCACTTGGATCATTAGGTTCCCATATGAAGGCCACTTGATCTCCTCTGGTAGCCAAATGGCGATCCAGACAATTTTCAGTGATGTTGAGCTTTCCACCTTTGAACCATTCTACTTTTGGTTCGTCGAAATTCCATTCCAACACTTTATCCCATTTCTTCTTCCAGTTAAAACCGGAAGCTTTTTCGGCCCAAAAGCCTTCAGGGTCAGCTACACTTTTATCGTAAGCTTTTTGGTATTCATCAAACGAGTCGAATTTTTTGATCATACAAAAATCAGTTACCTTATGCGATATTTTAAAATATAATGAGAGTTTTGAACGCTAAATATAATTAGAAATTTAATTTTACTCTTATATAAGAGGTACATTTATCACTCTGCAAACACTGGCCAAACATATTATTTTGCTCTTACATCGCACGGCCTCCGTTTCGTTTTTGGCAACTTTGACGCTGTTTTTCACTTTTTCCATATCCAATGCACAAAATATTGAGCCTTTAGCCACAAAAACAGATAGTATTTCCTGTTATACCATCAGGAATGTCACTTTAAGCGGTAATAAACGCACCAAAGACTTTATCATCACCAGGGAATTGGATTTCAAACCCGGAGATTCGATCTGCTCCGATGATTTCACCAAACGGTTCGAAAAAAATGGGAACCGGATTTTCAATACCGGCTTATTCATTTCGGTAAAGATTGTTCCTTCTTTTGCCGATAGCCAAGCCATTGAACTGACCATTGTCATGGAAGAACGTTTTTACTCCTATCCTATTCCTTTGGTAGGTTTGGCTGACCGTAACTTTAGTGAATGGTGGAATCAACGCGGCCATGATTTATCACGGTTGGACTGGGGCGTTCGCTTTGTACAAAAAAATGTCAGAGGACGAAACGAAACGTTACGCATTAGAGGAGAGTTTGGCTTCAATAAAAAGTTTGAAGTAGACTATACCTTCCCTTACATCAACCGCAAGTTGAAAACAGGATTGAGTGTGTATGCAGGCGCCATCTTAAACCGCCAGGTCGCTTACCGCACGACCAATCATAAACTCACTTATACCGAAGACAATGGATTTCTTCGCGAGCGTTATGCCGCAGGAGTAACGATCTTCCGTCGCAACAATTATTATGTGACGCATTCACTCTCCTTGTACGGCTACAACAACATCATTTCTGATACGGTGGCGCGCTTAAATCCCAATTACTTTCTAGACGGAAGGACCAGTCAGCTTTATCCTTCGCTGCATTACTCCTATACCAACGATCACCGGGACATTCAATATTATCCGCTCAAAGGGTATTACATTGATGTAGACGTTGAAGCGAATGGATTGGGCATTAGTCCGGACATCAATTATTCGTTCCTCAAACTGGATGTGTCCAAGTTTACACATTTGACGAACATCCACAGAAAACTATTTGCAGCCGTTGGATTGAAAGGGAAAGCTTCCACGCCGGACAAACAACCTTTCTTCAATCAGCGTGGATTGGGCTATGACAAAGAAAACATCAGCGGATACGAACTCTATGTGATCGACGGACAACACTTTGTGATGACTAAAATGCATTTGAAGTGGCAGCTTTTCAGATTCAATACCCGGATGTCTGGCATACCGATTGAAAATTTTAAAAACGTTCCTCTCGCACTTTACTTTAAACTCCATGCCGATGCCGGTTATGTGTCCAACATGTATCCGACAGGCAATGAACGTTTCGCCAATCACTGGCTCAACGGATTCGGCGCAGGGTTGGACTTCGCCACTTACTATGATTTTGTCATTCGTTTCGAATACTCCATCAACGGCGCCGGAGAAACAGGATTCTTTATTAATTTCAAAGCAGGAATTTAGAGAGATCTGAAATCAGAAATCTGAGATCAGATAAATGAGAGTGGAGAAACAGAGCGGAGAGCGAAGGAAAAGAATTAAAAAAATAACGCAAAGCCTGGTGCGGCTGGCGTCCAGGAAAAGAGCGAATGGAAGAATAAATGGTCGGGAGTTAACTTCGAGAACAATCGAGATCCACCATTTATTCTTCCATTGCTTTTGGTGGCTCCCTTTTCTTTTGTTACTTTTCTTTTGGGAGAGCAAAAGAAAAGTAAAAGGCTCGAATGAAAACGAAAACAAGTAATTAAATAAAAAACTCGCGTTGTCTGCATTCAAGCAGCGCGCAGGGTCCTCTACGGGAGACCCTGCGGGGACGAAAGGCTCGGATGAAAACGAAACTCATCAATTAAATAAACCATATAAATGAAAAAACTTTTTACAACACTACTTATAATAATAAGCTTTACAAAAACTTTCGCAGACGAAGGCATGTGGCTCCCCCACCTCATCAGCAAAAACATGGAGGAGTTGCACAAACTAGGCTGCGAGCTGACCGCAGAAGACATTTACTCCATCAACAAATCCAGTTTGAAAGATGCCGTCGTGAACTTCGGTAACTTCTGCACCGGTGAAATCATTTCAGCAGACGGTTTATTGCTGACCAATCATCACTGTGGATTCTCGAGTGTACAAAGTCACAGTTCGGTAGAAAAGAATTACATCTCCAATGGCTTCTGGGCCATGAACAAAAGCGAGGAACTTCCTAACGCCGGTTTGACCATTACGTTCTTAGTACGTGTGGAAGACGTTACGAGCAACTACTTTAAAAATGGTGTCCTTGTCACCAATATCGATTCGGTATCTACCGTCTTACAAAACAATGCCGTGAGAGGTACGCATTATACGGCGGAGGTAAAACCTTTTTTCGAACGCAATTCCTTTTACCTGTTTGTCAATGAAACCTACAAAGACGTCCGGCTGGTGGGCGTACCGCCTTCTTCCGTTGGTAAGTTTGGCGGCGACACCGACAACTGGATGTGGCCAAGACATACCGGTGATTTCTGTTTGTTCAGAGTTTACGCCGGTGCAGATGGAAAACCTGCTGATTATTCCCCGAATAATGTTCCGTTAAAGCCCCGTCATTATTTACCCATCTCCTTGCAAGGATTGAAACAAAATGATTTCTCGATGGTGATGGGATTTTCAGGCAATACAGAACGTTACCTCAACAGCCAGGGCATCTTGCTGGCCTACAACCAAAGCAATCCTACTAAAATAAAAATCAGAGAAAAGAAATTGTCTATCCTCGCAGAAGACATGAAACAAGATCCTGCTGTTCGCATTCAATACGTGAGCAAGTATGCACGCATCAGCAATTACTACAAATACTTTATCGGACAAAATAAAGGCTTGAAAACACTCGGCGTGGCACAGCGCAAACAAGAAGAGGAACAAGCCTTCTACCAATGGGTGAATGCGAATGCCGGAAGAAAAGAAAAATACGGATCGCTCAAAGGTGGTTATGAAAGCGCTTACCTCGTTTATGAAAACGTGAATATCCCTTATGTGTATTTTGAAGAATGTTTTTTCGGTATCGATGTTTTTATGGAAGCCTACCGCGCATCCAATGCACTCAGCACCTATACAGCAAGCGGTGATCTGGCAGCAATAGAGCGTTATAAAGCCAGTGCCGATAAATACTACAAAGATTTCAATGCGGCCACAGAGAAAAAAGTATTCACCGCTTTACTCGAAATGTACCGCGACAATGTGCCGGCGGATATGCAGTCCAGCCTTTTTGCGATGATTGCTAAAAAATATAAAAACAACATGAGCAAATATGCGGATGCCGTTTTTGCCAAATCCATTTTCACGGACCAAGCGAAGATGAACGCCTTCCTCGCTCATCCGCAAGCAAGCGTGCTGGAAAAAGATCCGGCCTATATGGCGATGCAAACAACATTAGAAGAGTTCAGAGCCAAGATGGGACCATACCTGGGTCGCGTGTACCAGCAACTGGATGATCTCAACCACCTGTATTTACAGGCTTACCTGGAGTGGAAGAAATCAGAGCTGCATTATCCTGACGCCAACTTCTCCATGCGCTTGACTTATGGCAGTGTGAAAGATTACAAAGCCAAAGATGCAGTGCACTATTTACATCAAACCCATTTGCAAGGCATCATCGAAAAAGAAGATTCATTGAACGACGACTTCATCGTTCCTAAAAAGCTGCAACAGCTCTATGCTGCAAAAGATTTTGGTAATTATGCCGACAGTACCGGCAACGTACCGGTTTGTTTCATCAGCAACAACGACATTACCGGAGGAAATTCCGGTTCACCCGTTATCAATGGCAAAGGAGAACTTGTAGGCTGTGCCTTTGATGGCAACTGGGAAGCCATGAGCGGAGATTTGGTGTTTGAACCTAAATTGCAACGCTGCATTTCTGTGGATGTGCGTTACATTTTATTTATCGTAGATAAGTATGCGGGAGCGGGGTATCTGCTTAAAGAGATGGATCTTCGTTAGAACGAAAACTGAAATCAGAGATCAGAGAAAATAAAAAAACGAAGCCCTGTTAAAAATTAACAAGGGCTTCGTTTTTAATTCAGATCTCTGATTTCAGTTTTCAGATCTCTTACAATAATCTCCTATTCTGCTAGTATTTGCTTTAGGTCTTCATGATTCAAAGGCTTTGAATAATAAGCCACTGCTCCCAATTCCATCATGCGTTGTCTATCTGACCGATGATTGGAAGAAGATAGTGTTACAACATTGATATAATCTTTTAGATGAGCGTAGACTTCCTTATAATTTTCAAGGAATTCAAAACCCGACATACCGGGCATATTTATGTCCAATAAAATCAATCCATTTTCCCCGTTTGAAACGATCCCAGCAGCCTTCTCTTTGAGCCATTCCAGCGCTCCATAGGCATCTTGTACAGCATGTACAGGAAAACTTACATCACACTGGCGGATGATCTTCTCGTTCACAAAGCGATCTATTTCATCATCATCTACCAGCAGTATCCAATCTATCTTCTTCATATAGTAAAAAATTACTATTATCCTCAAAACCTTACACAATGTACCTATTTCAAGGTAAAACTCAAAATGTCTTATGACCTAAACATTCTAAAAGACGATTTTTTATTTGAAAAACACAAAAGTGTTAGTATTCTTTTATCTTTGTGTGCCAACAATACCAAGGGCTGTGGTTATCTTTTCATTAAATTATCACAACTGTTTCATTGAATGGTCCGTATTATATCATTAAATAATAGACATCTTTTTGAAGAGACACTCCTATGGCTATCAATGTACCCGAACGATTAGAGCTTCTGCTAAAGCATTTTAAGATCAATCAAAAACAACTGAGCAAGGTGGCTGATCTTTCTGAGAACACCATCTCGAATGCGAAGAAGGGGAAAAATATTCCAAACATTGATTTTTTCAATAACATCAGTAAAGCATTTCCAACTTTAAGTCCGAACTGGTTATACCGGGGTGAAGGAGAAATGTTGGAAGAGTTTACTGCCGATCAGAAAAGTCCAAATAAGGAAATATTGGAAGATGCGATGGAACGCATGACTGCCCTTGAAAAAGAAGTAGCTTTGCTCCGCAGCCAAATCCAGGATAAAGAAGAAATCATCCGACTGCTGAAGAAGACGCAGGAAGAGCCAAGTATGTAAGGAACGAGCGAGGAGGTACGAAAAATATTAAATCATAAAAAAGAAACCCATGTTAGTTTAACATGGGTTTCTTTTTTATCGTCCCTCCTAGCTCGTCCCTCATTTCTACAATTAGTCTCTACTATTCAGCTTCATCAACAATCTCAAAATTTCTAAGTACAACCAAACCAAGGTTACGATAAGACCAAAGGCTGCATACCATTCCATAAACTTAGGCGCTTTGCTTTCTGCACCGTTTTCAATGAAGTCAAAATCCAATACCAGATTCAATGCGGCAATCACTACAATCACCAGGCTGATGCCAATACCAATGATACCGTTGCTGTGCAGGTAAGGCATTTCCATACCAAACATACGCATACCGAAAGAGATCAGGTAGATCAAACCGACCGCACCGGTAGCCGCGACAACTCCCAACTTGAAATTTTCTGTTGCTTTAATTAACCCGGAACGGTAAGCCGCCAACAAAGCCACAAACGTTCCGACCGTAAGCATGATCGCTTGAAGCACGATACCGCTGAACATCATTTCTGCCATGGCTGAAATTCCACCCAGAGCCAATCCTTCAAGAGCAGCATATATAGGAGCAGTAACCGGAGCCCATTCTTTTTTGAAAACAGTGATAAAGGCCACAATCAAACCGCCTATCACTCCGCCCCATAACAAAATCATGGATGCAGGATTGCCATTCATAAACTGAGTCCAGGAAATAGCGCCGGCAAAAATGATGATTCCTATTAAGATCGCTGACTTATTTACGGTACCCTGAATAGTCATCGACTGTTCACCTTCGGCTGCGCGTAAACTAAATGTTTTGTCTCCTAATGCAGGATTAGATGTTCTCATATGGTGTTTGTTTTAGTTTTGATTCAATGATTAAATATACCGATTTCATAAAGGCAATGTTGCATCCCTGATGGTTTAGACTGCTATATTTTAAAATTACTCAAAAGTAGGTACGCCGAAACAGTAAATTAACATGACCAAATGCTTATTTTTTTCGACTAGAATGCATAAATTGATTCTTCTATGCAAGAGAATAATACGATTCTCTATAAAGATTGGAAGGCACAAAGCTGTTTGAACCCATACTTTACAAATCAAAAGAGATTAAATAAGCATGCGCTTCGAGTTTAAAGTTGTCATTGGATTTATTATAACCCTTTCCCTGGTCATTTTGGTAGGGATATATACCTACGACAACAACGACAGCCAATTAAAAGCCAGCCGTTGGGTAGACCATACGCATCAGGTACTTTACCGTTCTGAGCAATTGCTGGCTACGCTCACAGATATTGAAACAGGACAACGAGGCTTCTGTCTAACCAACAACGTCGATTTTCTGCTTCCTTATTATAAAGGAAAGGAAAACATCTACCCTCAGATCCGTTATTTAAAACAATTGACCAAGGATAATCCACGGCAATACGCGCGTATTCTGAAATTGGAAACGCTGATTGGAAAAAAACTAGTGTTTAGCGATGAGGTAGTGGAACTCTATAAAACCCATCCTGAGGAAAGCATTGACCTCATCACCTCCCTGAAGGGCAAAAAACTTATGGACAGTATTCGCCTCTGCTTTGCGGATCTCATGAACGAAGAAAAGACATTACTTGAGCGGCGGACGCTTGAAAACGAACAACAGATTACCAAATCCAATCAGGTATTCCTCGTGATGCTTTCATTGACCCTACTGATTTTGTTGGGTTTGTTTTATACCATTTACCTCAACCTCCGCGCACGCAACCGGGCAGAACAAAAATTAGTAAAAGCTTCAAAAGAAGTCGAAGACCTGTACGACAATGCGCCTTGCGGATATCACTCCTTAGATGCCAAGGGTTTCTTCCTGCAAGTGAATCATACCATGTGTGAATGGCTGGGTTATACGAGAGAAGAACTCATCGGTAAAAAGCATTTTTTTGATCTGCTGAACGAAGAAGGTATTAAAACCTTTCAGGAAAATTTTCCGGTTTTCAAAGAGCAAGGTTTTATCCATAACCTTGAATTTGATCTGATCAGAAAGAATGGAATTTCTTTTCCTGTCATCATAAGCTCTTCAGCGATCAAAGACAACAAAGGAAATTACCTCAGGAGCCGAACAACGACATTTGATTATACCGAACAAAAACAAGCCAACGATAAAATCACAAACCTTAACCAAGAGCTGGAAGCCTTTACTTATACGGTATCTCATGACTTGCGCAGTCCCTTGCGTTCTATTAGCGGTTATGCTCAGATCCTGGAAGAAGATTTCGGAAACGTGTTGAACGATGAAGGGAAACGCGTAACGAGTGTTATCATCAGGAGTTCTAAACGCATGGGACAATTGATCGATGACTTGTTAAACTTTTCTCAAATCGGAAGAAAAGAACTATTCCATCACCACATTAACATGAATGAGATGGTCAAGCAACTGGTGAGGGAGTTTACGGAACAGGAAAAACAATATGCACTGGAATTTAAGGTACAGCATTTGAATGCTTGTCAAGGTGACCACAACATGATCCGTCAGGTATGGTCTAATCTACTGTCTAATGCGATCAAGTATTCACAAAAAAAAAACAGTATATACATTGAAATCGGTTCTTCTGTTGCAGGACCGGAAACCATTTATTATGTCAAAGACAAGGGCGCTGGATTTGACATGCAGTATATCAACAAACTCTTCGGTGTCTTTCAGCGCCTGCACCGCATCAACGAATTCGAAGGCACCGGTGTGGGCCTTGCTATTGTCAAACGCATTGTGAACCGCCATGGTGGGCGCGTTTGGGCAGAAGGCACCCTTGATGTGGGCGCAACCTTTTACTTTTCCATTCCTAACTAAATTATTTCTTATGGTACAACAAGCAGTAGACATACTTTTGGTAGAAGATAATCCTGACGATGCAGAATTAGCCATCCGGGCCTTACGCAAAAGTAACCTGGCCAATCATTTGCTGCATTTACAAGATGGGCAAGAAGCGCTTGATTATTTATTCAATGAAAAAAACACCAAGCCCAAACTCGTACTACTCGATCTCAAAATGCCGAAAGTAGACGGTATAGAAGTACTCCGCAAACTAAAATCGGACGAACGTACACGTACGATTCCCGTAGTGATGCTGACTTCTTCCAAGGAAGAAAGAGATATTGTAGAAACGTATAAATTAGGAGTGAACGCCTACATTGTAAAACCGCTGGATTTTGAGCAATTTGGTACAGCCGTGGCGCAATTAGGATTGTTCTGGTTAGTACTTAATCAAACACCTCAATAAAATTCGTGATGGAAGAGGAATTAAAAATTCTAATGTTGGAGGACGTCCCTGAAGATGCGGAGTTGCTGGAACGTGTATTGAAAAAAGAGAAGTTTACCTTCACCGCTCTTCGTGTGGATGAGCGTGCTAAATATACCGATGCTCTTGTCAGTTTCGCTCCGGATGTGATCCTCTCGGATCACTCGTTGCCGCAGTTTAACTCTATCGAAGCCCTGGAAATCTGCCAGGGCATGCAGTTGGATGTACCCTTCATTGTTGTGACCGGTTCTGTATCCGAAGAGTTTGCCGTAAACTGTATCAAGCGTGGTGCAGATGATTATGTATTGAAATCAAACCTGTCCCGTTTACCGGTAGCCATCAAGTTTTCACTGATGCAGCACCAGATGCAGCGCAAACGTAAGCAGGATGAAGAATCCTTGCGCAAGCAAAACGAAGAACTGATTAAAATCAACAGAGAACTGGATTCTTTTGTGTACAGTGTCTCTCATAACCTCCGATCTCCCCTTGCCTCGGTGCTGGGCTTAGTACATGTCGCGAAACTGGAAGATCAAAAATACAATTTCAATTTCTCGCCTTACCTCAGCATGATTGAGCAGAGCGTCAACCGCCTGGATGATACCATCAAGGAAATTCTGGACTACTCCCGCAATGCCCGTAGTCCGCTGACGCTGTCTCCCATCAACCTGGAGAAAATGGTGAAAGAATGTTTCGATAAAGTAAGATACCTGGACCGCTACGCTGACATCATCAAAACAATCAACGTAAAACTGGATATCCCTTTTTACTCCGATCAGTATCGCTTAACGACCATCTTGCAAAGTCTCATTTCCAATTCTATCATTTATTGCGACGATAAAAAAGCAAAAAAAATGTTGCACATCGAAGCGAAGTCCATAGATCATGACAGCAAGATAGAGATCACGGTGAAAGATAATGGTATCGGTATTGACAACGATTACATCAATATGATCTACAACATGTTTTTCCGTGCCACAGACGAGAGCAAAGGAGCCGGATTGGGATTATACATCGTGAAAGAAACATTGGAAAAACTCAACGGTACCATCTTTGTGGACTCCGTTTTGGGAGAAGGCGCAACCTTCGTCATAACAGTACCCAACGTGAAGCCTATATAGTGCGACTTTTATAAGGACTTATTTCCCCTTTGTGGAATATAATACACAAATTTAAGAGTGGAGAGTGAAGAGCGGAGAGTGATGGATGCAGACTCTGCTCTCCGCTCTTCACTCTTCGCTCTCTTTCTCCTTTTGGTGTGGTTATTGGAAATGTTGTTACAGCATCCAAACCCATCTTTTTCTTTTATGGAAATTAAAACTACTGATCAACCTTCCGGTATTTTACGCTTTACGCTGGTATTGATTTGCCTTTGCATCGCCATGACGCTTGTCTTTCTGGGACAACAAATCATTGTACCGCTTCTTTTAGCCTTGCTGTTTGCGATCCTGCTCAATCCGATGGTGAGCTTTCTCAATAGAAGACTTCGCGTACCGAATGTACTTGCCGTCTTGATTTCTTGTATGCTTTTGTTTGCTTTCCTCGGAGGTATTCTAATGATTATCTACTGGCAAGCGGCAGACATCTCGCACGAATGGCCAACGATCAAACACAATTTCAGCATGCACATCAAAAACGGTGAACGCTGGATCAATCAAACCTTTCATGTGAGCGGCAAAAAACAAGAACAATACGTACAAGAAACCGCCAAGAAAACATTGGATGGTGGTATGGGTGATACTCTGAGTTCATTTACCAACACCGCGATGAGCCTGATTCTGATTCCACTGTATACCTTTCTGATCTTGCTCTACAGAAAATTATTTGTAAACTTTCTTTGCAAAATCGTTCCCAGCAAAGAACATAAAACACTAATTGATATTTTGGTGAACATCGGATCGATTGTACAAAATTATATCGTGGGACTCATCATCGAAATGTTTATCGTAGCCAGTCTCACCACCGGTGGACTGATGCTCTTAGGCGTACCCTACGCGATTCTACTGGGCGTGATCACGGCATTGCTCAACCTGATTCCCTACATCGGTATTCTCTTCGCCGCTTTGCTGACGGTGCTTGCAGCGCTTACCGCTTCTACAGACCCAACCATCGTCATCAAAATCGGTTTCATGATCTGGGGCATTCAATTGTTTGACAATAACTTCCTGGTCCCTAAAGTAGTCGGCAATAAAGTGCAGATCAACGCGCTGGTGTCGATACTCGGTGTGATTCTTTTCGGTACACTGGCCGGAATAGCCGGCATGTTCCTCGCCTTGCCGATGATCGCCATCCTCAAAGTGATCTTCGACCGCGTCGAATCGTTAAAGCCCTACGGCTACCTGATAGGCGACGACCTGCCTAAGACAGTGAAGTGGAATAAGATTGTACTGCCGGATTTTAATCATGGTGGAGAAGAGAAGAGAGATCTGAAATCAGAGATCTGAAATCAGAACTGCGCTTAACTCAGTCCCCGCAGGGTCCCTTTCAGGAGACCCTGCGTCTTGAATGACGAGAACTTTCTCTCCAGAAACCCGCAGGCTCCTCTCCGAGAGACCCTGCGGGACTAAAATTCGTGATTAAAACAGATGGCCTGTCAGGGGCCAGGCCATGGAAATGGGGACTAAGAATATGCTTTTTACTAACGTCTAACGACTAACGACTAACCACTTCTTTGCCATTTCCCCTAAAAAGAGGTAAATTTCGCCCCTAGATTAGATTAAGAAATGGACACCAAAGAATTAAGCAAAACCTACGATCCGGCGGCTGTGGAGAACAAGTGGTACGCGTACTGGATGGATAAAGGTTTTTTCGCTGCCAAAGCCAACCCTGATAAAGAGCCTTATACCATCGTGATTCCTCCGCCTAACGTGACGGGGATCTTGCACATGGGTCATATGCTCAACAATACCATTCAAGATGTGATGATCCGCCGCGCGCGTATGCTGGGCAAAGAAGCCTGCTGGGTACCGGGTACGGATCATGCGTCTATTGCTACGGAAGCGAAAGTGGTGCAGATGCTGCGTGAACAGGGCATTAAGAAAAGTGACTTAACACGCGACGAATTCCTCGGTCATGCCTGGGACTGGAAAGAAAAATACGGAGGGATCATCCTTCAGCAATTGAAACACCTCGGCGCTTCCTGCGATTGGGACCGCACGCGCTTCACCATGGAACCGGTCATGTCGGAAGCGGTGATCGAAGTCTTCGTGAAACTCTACAACGACGGCCTCATCTACCGCGGCAACCGCATGGTGAACTGGGATCCGCAAGGTAAAACGGCTTTGTCGGATGAAGAGGTGATCCACAAAGAAGTCAACTCAAAATTATTCTACATCAAATATCCGGTAGCAGGTTCTAAAGATTTCTTAATCGTAGCCACCACGCGTCCGGAAACTTTATTGGGTGATACTGCCATCTGCATCAATCCGAACGATCCGCGCTGGAGTCACTTGAAAGGGAAGAAAGCGATCGTGCCGATCGTGAACCGTGAAGTTCCGATCATTGAAGACGAATACGTAGACTTAGAATTCGGTACAGGTTGTTTGAAAGTAACACCTGCGCACGACATGAACGATAATGAACTCGGCAAGAAACACAACCTGGCCGTGATCAATGTCATGAACGACGACGGCTCTATCAACGCCATCGGCGGGAAGTACGAAGGCAAGGATCGTTTCGTAGTGCGCAAGGAAATCGTAAAAGAACTGGAAAGCTTAGGCTTGATGGACAAGATCGAAGACCTGAAAAACAGCATCGGTTATTCCGAACGTACAGATGCGGTGATCGAACCGCGTTTGTCTTTGCAATGGTTTGTGGACATGAAGAAATTCATGGCAAAACATCCGGAAGTATTGAGCAGCGTAATGAACGACGAGATCAAACTCTATCCTCCGAAATTTAAAAATACCTACCGTCACTGGATCGAGAACATCAAGGACTGGTGTGTATCGCGTCAACTGTGGTGGGGACAACGCATTCCGGCTTACTATTTACCCGACGGACAATTCGTGGTAGCGCTAACGGATGCGGAAGCGCTGGCAGCAGCCAAGAAATTAATTCCTTCGATTACTGCCGATCAATTAAAGCAGGATGAAGATGTACTCGATACCTGGTTCTCCAGTTGGTTGTGGCCGGTGTCGGTGTTTGACGGATTTAAAGATCCGAACAACAAAGACATCAAGTACTTCTACCCTACTAACGATCTCGTAACGGCTCCTGAAATTTTATTCTTCTGGGTGGCGCGTATGATC
>JAQBNS010000023.1 GCA_028288405.1 Chitinophagaceae bacterium | reverse complement strand
TGCTGCAGCCTCTTCCAGAAGTTCTCTGGAAAATATTTCCATGTCAAACCCTCTGGGGAATGTGCGCTCTAATGTATTGGAATAATAGATCCGCTTATTCCGGAAGCTTTCATACTCCGCTACAGCTTTCGCTACCATCTGTCCATCAATCAAAGGACAATCGGAAGTAACACGTACAATACTCTCTAACTCGAAAACACGCGCGCATTCCAGGTAACGCGACAATACATCGTCTTCACTTCCTCTGCTAAAGTCTATGTTTCTTTCCTGGCAAAAGGCAGCAATCTTATCATCTTCTTTGCGAACCGTAGTCGCAACAATGACAGGCAGCTTGGAGCTTAAAAGTCTTTGGTAGTGGTATTCTAAAAGTGTTTTCCCTTTTACAGGCAGCAATACCTTGGAAGGAAGCCTGGTGCTACCTATGCGTGCTTGCGTTACAATGGCTACTTTTCCTGCACTCATATCAAACGATCCTTACGGGCTTTCCGACACGCTCCAATTCTTGTTTAATGTCGTTAGGCGTATACTGTGTAAAATAAAAAATACTGGAAGAAGCGACAGCCTCTGTCTCTGTTTCCAGGAACAATTGTTTGTAATGCTCTAAATTTCCTCCACCACCGCATGCAATCACCGGTAGCTTCGTGTTACTTTCTGCCAGGTGAATCAACGTAGAATCAAAACCATTCATCATTCCATCCTGGTCCACGGAATTAATAATGAATTCTCCTGCACCAAATTCTTCAGAACGTTTCATGAATTCCAGCAGAGGTACTTTATAACCATTTCTATTGTAAATCATATAGGCACCATCCTCCAGCACTGCATCTACGGCGATCGTGATGCATTGGCTTCCAAAGACCTCCGATGCAGCAGTAATGAACGAGGGATCAGTAAGTGCTTTCGTTTTGATCACTACTTTGTCTGCGCCGGCTTTGAGCAGCGTCCTGATGTCTTCCAAGTCTGATATCCCACCTCCGACAGCGACCGGCATCATGCATTCTTTGATGACATCTTTCACAATCATCGGATCTAATTTCCTGTTTTGATCACTGGCATAAATGTCAAGGAATACCAACTCATCTACACCTCTGCTATTGAATACTCTCGCTGCTTGTACGGGATTACCAACCATTCTCGGATTGGCAAATTTCTTTGTCTTCACTAAAGCAAAGCCATTGAACGTAAGCACCGGAATGATTCTTGTTTTAAGCATGATGATCGATAAAGTTTTTCAGCACTTGAAGTCCGGCCTTCTGGCTTTTTTCCGGGTGAAACTGTGTCGCAAAAATATTTCCTTGCTGAATGCTGGAAACCATTTCTCCCCCATAATTCACCGTGGAAGAAATGACTCCGGGATCGTCCGCAACAAAATGATAACTATGAATAAAATAAAAATCTTTCGTTGAAATAGAACCATAGTAATCATCCTGTTTCACTTCTATATTATTCCATCCCATATGAGGAACTCTTAAGTTCGGTGGGGTCATTTTAATGACCTTACCCGGAATCCAATTGAGCCCTTCCGTATGCACGGGTTCTTCTCCATAAGTGGCAAGTAACTGCATACCCAGACAGATGCCAAGAAATGGTTTTTTATGATGTACGACCTCTTGTGTTAACAAATCAAAAAGCCCCAAACGATGCAAGTTTTCAATTCCTTTTTGGAAGGAACCTACACCAGGTAATACCACAAGATCAGCGTTTTTGATTTCTTCATGATCGTTGGAGATTATAGACAAAACATCCAGATGATCAAATGCTTTTTGCACAGATCCAAGATTGCCCATCTCATAATCTACTATCAGTACTTTCATTATTCAATCTCAAACTTTCTTACCAAATTACCTTGTTCGTCACGTTTGAATATTCCTTTTTCGTCGCGCTCAAACAACATGGTATTCGTAAAGGAATCAATAATTTTATCTATTTGTTCTTTAGACATTCCCGAATACGCTATGAATGTCGCCACAGACAGATGTGGGTATTTACCATCGTACTGCTTGACTAACTTTACACCTTCGGCTCTGCTCAGGCGATTGTTGCGAATGTCTATACACGCGTGATCGGTAGCTCGTCCAAAACCATACTTGACAAACTTTAAATAATCGTGCAAGCCATGCATCTTTTCGTCTAAGTTTTCATAATTGGTATAGGTACCTTCTACCGGACCATCTTCTTTTATTGCAAAACCTCTTTCCATTACAATGTCCAATTGCTTTCTCGCATCCCAGAAGAAATAATGTCCTAAGAAAAGTCCGACAACACCCACTCGCTCGATGTCTTCATCAGAAGGATAGAAATAAGGCGTCAACTCTTTTTCTGTTAGGCCATCTACTCCTACCATATCCTGAATACGATTTCCCAACAAACCACCAAACTCTTCCATCCACTTTCTATTGAGCTGTCTGGTCTGAATGGATTCAAGCGGGCCTCCATATTCTTGTTGAGGATTTTCACCCCATATCAATAATGGGATATTAAACTTCACCGCAAAATTTACAGGGATAGTAAAAATGCCCAAATGGTTAGGCCACATCTCATCACCCACTCTTTTAAAACCTTCCACTACCATGGAACGGTAAGCATTATAATTCTTTTTAAAGTAGACAACATCGATTCCCATTTTAGAAATGTTGTCCAAATTTTTCTTACCTAATTCAGTAACAGCCGTTGTCTCAAAGCAAACGCAAAGAGGATTCATGCCACAAACTTCCTTCATGAAATAAGCCTGGTAAGTACTGTCTTTTCCTCCACTCACAGGAATCAAGCAATCATAACCCGTTTCTCCCGGTTTCTTTTTATAGTGCTGTATGATTTGAAAAAAATCTTCTTTCCTCTTCTCCCAATCTATCCCTTTATCCTTTTGCGCAGCTGCAACACACGCACTGCAAATGCCTTCGTCATTAAAATGAAGATCTGGTTTGGTTTCCGGGAACACACATTTTTTGCAGTATCTTATCTTCATAGATGGAACCAATCGTTATTTCAATAAATATTTTTTGATCGTATCGATCACATAGTCTTGTTCTTCCCTTTTCAAAGAAGGATACATGGGGATACTCAAACAATGTTCGTAATACTTTTCTACCTTAGGCAGGCTCCCTTTAAGGTACCCCAATCCTTTGTAATAAGGCATTGTATGTACTGGAATATAATGCACCTGCGCGAAAATCTGATTTGCTTTCAAGTGGTTATATAATCCTAAACGATCCTGAACTTGTAGGATGTATAAGTGATACGCATGTTCTTCATGAAAAGGTAAAGTAGTAATTTCCTTTATCCCTTTAAAAGCTTCTTCATAGTGTTGAGCTATTTCTTTTCTTTTGCGAAGTCCATCGTCTGCTTTCTTAAGCTGACTAATACCCAAAGCAGCTTGCATATCAGACAACCTGTAGTTATAACCCAGCTCCTGCATTTCATAATACCAACCGCCATGATTTTCGATAAGCAAGGCAGGATCTTTTGTAATACCGTGTGTTCTCAGCAATAATAATTTTTTATACAAAGCCTCATCGTTGGTAGTGATCATTCCTCCCTCGCCCGTAGCAATATGCTTTACGGGATGGAAAGAGAAAATCGCTAACTCTGCATAAACACCATTACCGCAATGTTGTTTTACTTTTTTGGAATCCGTAAAATATCCTCCCGGAGCATGGCAAGCATCTTCAATAATCCACAACCCATATTCATCTGCTAATTTCCTATACTCTTCCAGGTTCACCGGATGCCCTGCAAAGTCAACCGGTATAATGCCTTTGATGCTACCCTTAGGATGAGCCTCCAATATCTTTTTCACTTGTTGAATATCCAACAATAGTGTTGCGGGATCGATGTCGGCAAACAATACTTCACCTCCGCAATAACGGATGCAATTTGCGCTGGCAGCGAAAGTAAGTGATGTTGTAATGACTTTATCTCCTTCGTTGACATTCAAAGCAAGTGCACATAAATGAAGTGCCGCTGTACCATTCGATACTGCAACAGCATATTTACAGCCGATATACTCGGCAAACTTTTTTTCAAACTCTGCTACCGAAGGTCCTTGTGTAAGAAAATCAGAACGCAGTACTTGCACGACAGCTTCTATGTCTTCGGAACTTATATCATGTCTTCCGTAAGGAATTGAATTCATAAATCAGGCTTTAAAATTGGGATCAACATGCAACTTAATCTGATCTCTCAGGTCTTCTACCGTCAGCCATTGCGAATTAGTACCGGAATTGTACTTGAAACCCATAGGCACTTGTTTACCATTGAATTTTTTGAGCAAATCGGCAGGATCCCAAATAGGGGTAGACGGTGTAATGACATAATACTGATCAAATTCTATGGTGCTCATAGAATCTGTTTCAGTAATCATTTCCTCGTGTAGCTTTTCTCCTGGTCTTATGCCTACGATCTCATGCTTACATTCCGGAGCTACGGCTTCAGCTACATCCAGGATTCTGTAAGAAGGAATTTTCGGAACAAAAATTTCACCTCCCCAGGCATGCTCTAAAGCATAGAGCACCATTTTGATTCCCTCTTCCAAAGAAATATTAAAACGGGTCATCTCTTTATGCGTAATGGGAAGCACTCCTTCTTTACGCTTGTCCATGAAAAAAGGAATAACGGAACCTCTTGATCCAATCACATTGCCATATCGCACCACTGAAAATACAATGTCACGCTCTCCTTTCATGTTGTTAGCGGCTACAAATAATTTATCCGAACACAACTTTGTAGCGCCATATAAATTGATCGGAGCAGCAGCCTTGTCGGTAGATAGTGCAACCACTTTCTTTACATTGCTATCCAACGCCGCATTGATAATATTTTCTGCACCCAGCACATTGGTTTTGATACATTCCATCGGATTGTATTCCGCAGCAGGTACTTGCTTCAGGGCTGCTGCATGGATCACTATATCTATATTTTCAAACGCTCTTGCCAATCTTTCTTTGTCGCGTATATCACCGATGAAAAAACGTATCGCCGGATATTTGCTGACAGGAAAAGTTTGTGCCATCTCAAATTGCTTGAGTTCGTCTCTGGAAAAAATAACCAGTCTTTTAATTCCCGGATGATGTTTGAAAAGATACTCGACAAACTTTTTACCAAAGGAACCTGTACCGCCGGTAATCAATATTGATTTGTTGTTTAAATCCATGGTGCCTATTTATAAAAAAATTAATCTGTTTTGTCTTTATAAGTTAATGATAATCTCCCAATCGATTAATGATTTTTTTCAATTAAACTATTAGCATACAATTGCCACTCCCAGGCACTTGACATCATTTCACGAATACCAAACTGAGGAATCCAGTTTAATTCTTTTTTTGCTTTCGTGCTGTCACTGTATATCGCCGCCACATCACCAGGTCTGCGAGGTACGATTTCATAATTTAATTTAATATCAGTCACTTCTTCAAATGCTTTGATAGCCTCCAGCACAGATACGCCATTGCCTGTGCCTAAGTTGTAAATTTCGTAAGCAGAAGAATTGGCCCCTTTGATCAAGCGATCCAATCCTTTCAGGTGAGCATCTGCAATATCGATGACGTGTATATAATCCCTGATGCATGATCCGTCTCTGGTTTCGTAATCGTCGCCAAACACCAGCATTTTATCTCTGACACCAGAAGCGGTTTGCGTAATCACCGGCACTAAATTGGAAGGCGGATTAACCGGATCTTCTCCATTCATGCCAGACAAATCTCCTCCTACCGGATTGAAATACCTCAGTAATATAAAATTGATATCGTATTGATTAGAGATGAACTTAATCATCTGCTCTGCCATGAGCTTTGTATGTGCGTAGGGTGATACGACTTCACTCAACGGGGTCTCTTCCGTAACCGGTAATGATTGTACGTTACCATATACCGAACAAGAGGAAGAAAAAATAAAATTCTTCACTTTAAATTCCTGACAACATTTTACAACATTAAGCAAAGACTCCATGTTGTTGTGGTAATACCATACAGGATTATTGACCGAATCACCCACTGATTTCAATGCAGCAAAATGAATAATGCCAATGGTATCAGGATTTGCCTGGAATACTTTTTGTGTTGCCTCGTAGTCACACAAGTCAACATTATAGTTCACGACTTTTTTTCCGGTGATGGTTTTAATTCTTTCTAAAACAGCCTCCGATGAATTGATTCCATTGTCTATGGAAATGACATCGTAATCTGTCTTCTTCAATAGTTCAATAATGGTTTGAGAACCAATATATCCGCATCCACCAGTTACTATAATTTTGCTCATATTGCGTTACCTTTACTTAACTCTATTAGCCGATATGTATTCTTGATATACTTTTCTGATGCCCTCTTCCAAGCCTGTCGTTGCCGACCAGCCTATATTTTTCATCTTACTTACATCCATCAATTTCCTGGGTGTTCCATCCGGTTTGGAGGTATCAAATTTCAATTCCCCCTGAAAGCCTACGATACTTTTTACCAGCAACGCCAGGTCCTTGATAGAAAGGTCTTCTCCGGAACCGATATTCACAAATATCTTTTCATTGTAATGCTGCATGAGAAAATAACAAGCCTCCGCTAAATCATCTACATAAAGAAATTCTCTTTTAGGAGTACCGCTTCCCCATATCTCTACGCTTTCCTGACGGTTCAATTTTGCTTCGTGAAATTTTCGGATGAGTGCAGGCAATACATGTGAATTTTTCAAATCATAGTTGTCTCCGGGACCATACAAATTAGTCGGCATGGCAGAGATGAAATTGCAACCGTACTGATCTCTGTAGGCTTCGCACATTTTTATACCGGCGATCTTAGCAATAGCATACGGTTCATTCGTTGGTTCTAATGCGTCTGTCAACAAGTACTCTTCTTTCAAGGGCTGCGGTGCCATCTTTGGATAAATACAAGACGACCCTAAAAACAACAACTTCTTAACACCAGCCACATAAGACTGATGAATGACATTGTTTTGAATCATTAAGTTGTTGTACAAAAATTCTCCCCGGTAAATATTATTCGCTTGAATGCCTCCTACTTTTGCCGCTGCCAAAAAAACGTACTCCGGTTTTTCCAATTGGAAAAATTTTTCCACCTGATCCTGTTGCATCAAGTCCAACTCATCCGATGTTTTTACAACGATGTTGTCATGACCTTCTGCTTTCAGTTTTCGCACGATGGAAGAGCCTACCATGCCGCGGTGCCCTGCTACATATATTTTACTATGCTTTTCCAATCTTCCTATTCAAAGTAATTTTTAATCTTATATCCTTCCTGCTTCAACAATTCATCGGCTTTGAACAGTTCCAAATCAGAAGCCACCATCTCTTTTACCATCGACTCCAAAGTGTACTTGGGTTTCCATCCTAGTTTCTGATTGGCTTTCGTAGGATCTCCAATGAGCAACTCTACTTCTGTCGGTCTAAAATAACGGGGGTCGACGCTCACTACTTGTTGGCCAACAGACAGTCCGATCGAAGAGTTGGTTAGTTTAGTTATGGTTCCAACTTCATCAGCACCAGAACCACTAAACTCCAGTTCGACTCCTATCTCTTGAAAGGCTAATTTTACAAAATCTCTTACTGCCGTCGTTTTACCGGTCGCGATGACAAAATCTTCCGGCTTATCCTGCTGCAACATCAACCACATCGCTTCTACATAATCCTTGGCATGTCCCCAATCCCTCTTGGCATCAAGGTTTCCGAGGTACAATTTATCCTGCAGTCCCAAAGCCATCCTTGCTACCGCTCTGGTGATTTTACGGGTTACAAATGTTTCACCGCGCAAAGGAGATTCATGGTTAAATAAAATACCATTCGCCGCAAACATATTATACGCTTCTCTATAATTGACCGTAATCCAGTAACCGTATAGCTTTGCTACAGCATAAGGAGAACGGGGATAAAAAGGTGTCGTTTCTTTTTGAGGTACTTCCTGCACCAAGCCATACAACTCCGAAGTAGAGGCCTGGTATACTTTCGTCTTAGCAATCAGTCCCAACATCTTCACGGCTTCCAATATACGAAGGGCGCCCAAACCGTCTACATTGGCGGTATACTCCGGCGTATCGAAACTTACACGCACATGTGACATGGCACCGAGATTATATATTTCATCGGGTTGTACTTCCTGAATGATACGGATGATGTTGGCAGAGTCAGACAAGTCTCCATAGTGAAGTTTAAGTCTTGCCCCTTTCTCATGTGGATCCTGGTAGATATGATCGATTCGATCGGTATTGAACAAAGAAGAACGTCTTTTGATACCGTGCACTTCATAGCCTTTTTGCAATAAAAAGTCTGTTAGATAAGCACCGTCCTGCCCGGTAATACCAGTAATTAAAGCTTTTTTCATTCTAAAGAAATCTTGACCAAATATAGCCTAAATTTATAAAAGCACAGGCTTTGTAAAGGCATTAATCCCCTAAAAAATAAACTCCCGGATGAGGGAAACGATTCGTGCCACCTGTTCTTGCTTCATACCCGGATATAAGGGCAAAGAAAGAACCTCTGGCGTCAATGTCTCCGTGATTGGGTAGTCATGGAAATCAAATCCGGCACTACCATAGGCTTGCTGTCTGTACACTGGAATAGGGTAATGAATCATCGTATTCACACCCTGCGTTTTCAGGTAAGCAGCCAGAGCGTCTCGATGCGAACACTTGACTACAAACAAATGGTGCGAGTGGAGAACCGCATCTATTTCCTTCCCTGCTAACCGGATCTGTTGAATTCCGCTTAATCCTTCTCTATACGCTTCAACCAGCTTCGCCTTTTCATTTCTCCATTGATCCAGGTAAGGAAGTTTGGCACTCAAGACTGCTGCTTGTATTTCGTCGAGTCTCGAATTGTAGCCCGGCAATTCGTTTTTATACTTGATCTCAGAACCATAGTTTCTGAGCATTCTCGCCTGGCTCGCCAAATGATCATCGTTGGTAGTAATGGCTCCGCCATCTCCGAGACAACCCAGATTCTTGGTAGGATAAAAACTATGCGCATTCACATGCCCAAAGCTTCCTGTCTTTCTTCCTTTATACACCGAACCTGTAGCCTGAGCATTGTCTTCGATGACGAATAAACCATGGCGATTTGCCAAATCTATGATGCCATCCATATCGCAGGGTAAACCGTATAAATGTACCGGTAAAATAGCCTTTGTTCTGGTTGTAATATGAAGGGCAATTTTTGCTGTGTCGATATTAAAAGTATTTGGATCAGGATCGACCAAAACAGGTCTGGCACCTGTTTCAGAAATGGCCAGGACTGTAGCGATGTAAGTATTAGCCGGCACAATGACCTCGTCTCCTTTACCTATACCGAGCGCTTTTAAAGAAATTTTTAAGGCATCCAAACCATTGCCTACTCCTATGCAATGTTTTACTCCGATATATGCTGCATATTCTTTTTCAAATTTCAATACCCGCTCTCCCAAGACATACCAGGCAGAATCAAACACTTCTAATAATGCTTGCTGCACTTCTTCCCTGACTTGTTGATTTTGATAATCGAAACTGTAAAAAGGAATTTCTTCTGTCATCTTTTTATTTTGCCATCCTTCGAAAGACTTCGTAATCGCTGATGTAGTCTTCAGGATTATACTTCGTGGAAGCCAAGCTCATCATGACTGCGCTATGTGAAAACTGAATAACGTGCCAATGCATGGGTGGTATATAAAGCCCAACGTTTGGATCTTCCAGCACGTGCACCGTCGTTCTGCCTTTCGCATCTTCGTTGGTCACAATAATTTTTCCTGATACGGCTACTAAAACTTGCTCCAATAAATAATGAGCATGCCTGCCTCGTGTAATCATTTGAGGGGTATAGTAACTCCAAAAAACTCTTTTAACATCAAACGGTATGTCTATTCCACCTTCAGCCACAGTCAAATATCCTTCGGATGAATCTCCTATCGCTTTTAGTTCAATTAAATATGGTTCCTTGAAATCGTTCATGCAGCTTAGCGGTATATCACAATAAAGAGGGAACTACCCACCCACCTTGAAAAAGGCAGATAAGATTCCCATTTCGTTAAGTTATAAAATATTCTATTCAATACTAAGGAAGGAAGCTCAACATCTGACACCACTTTAGTATCAGGTTTAAGTTTCAATTGAAGTCTTTGCAATACCCTGACCATTAAAATCAGAGGAGACAAAACAAAGGGCCAGTATACATGCTTTGTAGACGACGCATCAGAGAAGACCCCATTTGCTATGCTCTTAAATTTGCCGTAGGTCCATCGTTCTTTGATGTCAACACTGACATCATGCATTCCTCGGAAGAATTGGAATGCCGGTAAATTGATCATGAGTACGCCGTCCTTTTTTAAGAGACTCCATAGTTGCTTCAAGACTGCAGGCAATTGATCTTCACTAATAAAATAAAGTGCATCGTTGCAAATGATGGCGTCAAAGGAATGAGGGGCATACATTAAACCGGTTTCTTTCAAGTTAAGCACCTTTACTTCCTGACCTGTTTTTGCTCTGGCAATGGAAGCCGCATAGTCAGAAACATCAAATCCTCTCACCTGATTAAATCCTTCTTCTGTCAATACCTTCATGAGTCCGCCTGTACCACAGGCTGCATCTAAAATGGAGATGTCTCTTGAATCAAACTTTTTCTTGAGCGTTATTAATACTTGATCATGCAAGATTTGGTACCACCAGAGTTGAGACTCTGTCTCGTTCATTTTATCGTACTCAGCAGGATCATTCAGCATGATTGACCTACAGTTCGATAGATGAAAAATTGGGTTTGCTCCCGTTGTGCAAAACCATTTTCTTCACTACATATTGAGGAGCAACACCTGAGTTCAAAATAATCTTTCCTATATACTCACCAATCACTCCTAATACAATGACATTAAATCCTGACAAGGCAAAAGATCCTGATAAGAAAAGGCTCCAGTTTAACGAAGGAGAAGTCTCCGTGAAATTTCTTTCCAGAAAGTAAAAAAACAAGCCTAGTCCTGTAATAAACATAATGAGTCCCAAAAACATAAACAACCGGATGGGTCTTATCGAGTGATTGAGGAACATACTCATGTACAAAGAGAACAACCTCGGTAAATTATAGTTGGACTTCCCGGTCGATCTTGGAGAATGTTCTACTTCAAATACACCTATATTACTGGTAATGCGAAGGATAAGACCATCAATGTAAGGACTCGCTCCCTTGTACTTGATAATTTCTTTCACCACATCCCTTTTGATGATTTTAAAACTGGACAAATACAAAGAAAATGGTTTGTTCAGCACATAAGAGGCGATAAGATTTGTCCATTTACTCCCAAGATTTCTAAACCAGCTGTGGTGTTTGGTTTTATATTTGGAATAAACCACGTCATAGGAATGAACTACGGCCTCTTTCAATAATTTTTTAATCTCAGAAGGAGGATTTTGAAAATCATCATCAATAATAACCGCATAATCCCCACTGCTGGCATTTAACCCGCAAATTACGGCGTTGTGCTCACCAAAATTATTGCGTAAAGAAATAAAATTGATCTTCGCATCGGCATAAGCCAATTCTTCGCAAATCTCTGCGCTTTCATCTTCACTTCCATCATTTACAAGAACAATCTCGTAATCAGTGTCTTGCATTTCCTTCTTGACCACTTTAACAAGTTGTCTGATGGTAGCGGAACCATTGTATATCGGTATAACGATAGAGAGTTTCATTTCTTAAGTTTCTTATATTATACTAATATAAAAATAGAATAATCTTACAAAGTAATTACTTCTAACTGTTTAAACAAGTGGATATCTGTAACATATGCTTATACGGGTTTATTCAACCACAGATCGTTTATTTAAGCATGTTTTTCTTGTACCAGTACTGAAAAACAAGATACGCCCACCACATTTCTGCATCTCCCGGTACTTTTCCTTTTACAGGAATCATTTGTTGGGCAAATTTCTCGTTGAAAATGCCTTGTTCTTTAATGTATTCTCGTTGTGAGCAATCCTGAAGAAATGTTCTTATCCTTTCATTCTTGTATAAGTAATTTTGTAACGGCACATCGAAGCCTTTTTTCTTACGATGGACAATTTCTTGGGGTAATTGGTCATTAAATGCATCTCTTACAATTTTTTTCCGACGTTCTCCATCAATTTTATATTGACCCGGGAGATTCATTACAAAATCAACCAAGCGATGATCCAGGAAAGGAACCCTGATTTCAAGACCATTTGCCATAGACATCATATCGGTTTTATACAACATGTCGCCTTGCAGCACCGTTTCAAAGTCAGCCTTCAGCACATCGTTCATGTCCTGACCGTATGAACCTATGGATTTAACGATCTCTGTCTTCCTTGATTTCCACGATTTAGAGTCGGCTCGAAACTCTTCGGTAAGAATACTGTCTACAAATTCCGGCGAAGAAATCAAGCACAGCGCATAGTAACGGTCTTGTACATTTTTATCTTTGATGTCATTAAACCGGTTGATTCTGCGCACCATATTTCCCCATGCGGAGTCTCTGCTTTCTTTTATAAAAGGTGATAACAGTTTAAAAAATGCAGTCGCCAATTTCGGATAATTGCCGGTTCTGATTTTCAATTCCGCATCGTGCTTATTGTAGCCACCTAAGAGTTCATCCGCACCATCACCCGATAGGGCCACCTTTAAATGAGCGGACGTTTTTTCACTTAAAATATAAAGCGGCAACATCGCTGAGTCAGCGAAGGGCTCGTCGATGTAATCCAATGCCTTAAAGACATGATCACTAAAATCTTGCTCTGTTAACTGAAATACATGGTGCTTGGTATTAAACTTTTTGGCAGCCATTAAAGCGTATTTGCTTTCATCAAATTCTGACAAATTCTCAAAGCCAATCGAAAATGTATGAAGGTTGTCATAATGCTTAGCGGCAATAGCCGTAATGACAGAGGAGTCAAGCCCTCCGCTTAAAAAAGTACCAAGCGGTACATCAGATACCAGGCGATCTACGACAGACTGTTCCATCACCGCTTTAAAATCTTCTACTGCACTTTCATAAGATATGGGAGTTCTTTTCTTTTGGTATAGCGGCAATTGATAATAGCTGCTTTGTATAACTTCTTTGTTTTTTATTCTTAGGTAAGTTCCTGGAGTTAATTTGTGAACAGCCTCAAATATGGCATGCTGAGGAGGAATGTAATTGAATTGAAAGTATTGATGAACGCTACTTTTATCAATCGTTTTAGGAACATTGTACGCGATTATACTTTTCATTTCTGAAGCAAACAAAATTTTATCTTCATCTTGATAGTATAATAAAGGCTTAATACCATAACGGTCTCTGCATAGAATCAACTCTTGTTCTTCCGTATCATAAATGGCAAAAGCAAAAAAGCCAACCAGTTCTTCAAAAGCTTTTACTCCATAGAAAATATAACTCTGCAGCAATACTTCTGTATCTGAGTTGGTATGAAAAGAAACACCTTCCTTTAATAAATTATCTCTGATGGTTTTGTAATTGAAGATTTCTCCGTTAAACGAGATCACATAGCGTCCGCTTTCGTCTTTCATCGGTTGGTTGGACCGGGAATCGGTATCTATAATCGATAGCCTGCGATGCCCTACAGCATAGCGATCTTCAATGTAGGTGCCTCTTGCATCAGGTCCTCTTTGATTTAGACAATCAAGACTTTTAGCAAGATTAATCATATAAAATGCACCGACTTGATTAAAGGCTAAAATTCCGGATATTCCACACATACTGATTCGTCGTTCAAATTCGTTTACCTTACAAAAACTAAACTGTATCTTTGTATATACAGTTACTGAAATTTACCCAAAAAAGTTGCAAGTGCGCATTTATCTTACAGTTGTTCTGCCGTTTTTACTTCTTGCGTGCTTGAGCTCTTGCAAAAGCTCTAAAACAAGCCATACCCGTAATCCTAAAAACTATCAGAACAATGCTTCTGCCGGATCTTCCAGGCATAGACAGGATAAGAAAGAGAAAGAGAAAGAGAAGGGAAGTACAAAAGAACAAACGCATAAAAAATTGCCGTCCTCCGATCAGGTGAAAAAACTGATTAAAGCAGCGAGAAGTTATACCGGTACACCCTACAAATTTGGCGGCACCAGTAGATCCGGCCTAGATTGCTCAGGACTGACGTCCATCTCTTATCAAGCCATAGACATCACCATTCCCCGCAACTCACAATCTCAAAGCAGTATAGGAGCAGCTGTGGACTTAGACGACATTCAGCCCGGAGATTTAGTATTCTTTGCAGACACCAAGAAAAGCAAGAAAATTACTCATGTGGGCATGGTCACTGAAGTAGAAGGCAGCAGTGTCAGGTTTATCCATGCTTCTACTCAATTGGGAGTGGTAGAGAATGAACTCCTATCGGGTTATTACTATCCTTTGATTGTAAAAGTACGCAGGGTTCTATAAAAATTGGGAATTGATAAAAATGCCTTTATCTTTGTAGCTCTCAAAAGGGGGATTAGCTCAGCTGGCTAGAGCACTTGGCTGGCAGTCAAGGGGTCATCGGTTCGAATCCGATATTCTCCACTCAAGGAGGTCATTTAAAAAATGATCTCCTTTTATTTTTTGTGCAAAGCAATCTGCAGAGATAATTATAAAATCTGATTCAGCATATCGTGCGAATCCCCTTTATCGATTAAGTGGAATGAGGGCGTGTCCCTTCGGGTCGGGCTATCCGCTGCAAGTCCTCGCTCGGATCAGTCATGTAAGTATGGAACTGGCCTATTGACTCGATGTGGGCTTTCCGCTACTAT
>JAQBNS010000034.1 GCA_028288405.1 Chitinophagaceae bacterium | reverse complement strand
CCGTTCTCTTTCTTCCGCGGACATGACCCCCATTTCCAGAGAGTTCTTACCTAAAACTTCTTCTTGTTTTAGTCCGGTGAGCAACTCAAAACTTTTATTGGTTTCTATCACCACACTCGGCTTTGTAGAAGAAACAGTCATGGCAACAGGACTTGAATGGAAAAGTGTTGTAAACCGTTCATCCCGTTCTTCCAACAGTTGTTGAATTTCTTTCTGGACAGAAATATCGGTCGCTATACCGCAAAGTGCATAGATCTCACCTTGCTCATTGTATAAAGGTACTTTTGTGGTCAGTAGCGTTAACTTTTTCCCTTGACTGGTTAAGGTTTGTTCAAAGGTGATGGCTTGTTTTTCTTCAAATAATTTTTTGTCACTCAATGACAATTCATCGGCAAGTTCTTTGGGCCTAAAGTCGTAATCCGTCTTTAAGTAAATTTCTTTTAATGAAATAGCATTAATTTTTTCGTATTGCTTATTGATCAATAAATAGCGGGATTCTTTGTCTTTAATAAAGATGATGGCAGAAACATTGTCCAATATAGACTGAAGCATATGACGTGCTTCATCCATCTCTTTGCGCGCTTTTTTTAACGTTTGCTCTGAGTGCCAGCGTGGATCGATGTCTCTCACCACACTTTGAAACCCTTTGATGCGGTCGCCTTCTAAATTGAGCTTCACCTTTTGTTCGACCCATTTGATATTACCATTGCGCATAATCACAGGAAACTCCAGTGTGCTTTCTGTTTGCTTACTACGAAATTGTTGAAAGTAGAAAAGATTAATCCTTTCTTTGTATTCGGGTTGTATGAGTTCTTGAAAATTACGCCCGATCAACTCATCCGGTTTATAGCCCAATATGCGTTCTACATTTTGGTTGACATAAGTAAAATAGCCGTTGACGTCTGAGGTATAAATAATGTCAGGAATGTCATCTACAAGCTTGTGGTATTTCTGTTCACTTTCATTGAGCTGTGCACTTTTTTTGCGCAGTTCAAAATGATTCATGATGAAACTGGATAAGATGCGCAGTGTTTCTTTTTGTTTTTCGTTCAGGTGTTTTGGAACAGTATCAATCACACAAAGTGTTCCCAATTTGTAGCCTTCCGGATTGATGAGTGGTGCACCGGCATAGAAACGTACTTTCGGTTCGCCTGTTACGAATGGATTATTTACAAACAATTTGTTTTGTGTCGCATCGGGTATTTCATACAAATCATTTCCCTGAATCGCATGATTGCAAAAGGCAGTATCCCTGGATGTTTCGGTGGCATCAAAACCTACTTTTGATTTGAACCACTGGCGATTTTCATCAATGAGAGTGATCAATGCCATAGGAGTATCACAAATAGTAGAGGCAAGTTTGGTGAGGGCATCCAATTCTTCTTCCGGCAGAGTATCCAATACTTTGTACTCGTGAAGTATTTTTATCCGTTTATCCTCATGATCTTTGTCAGCTTGCATCATCCTCTCATTTACACTACAAATAAGTAGTTTTTTATCGATGATCCAACAAAATAAATAGAGGGTTAAACTTCTTTATGAAGTGCTTATTTGTCTATGACGCTTCGATGTAACCTTCACCCCGCATAAGGATTAAGGGACGAGCAAGGAGGTACGAGGTACGAAGATTATACATACCTCGTACCTCCTTGCTCCTAGCTATTTTATTCCGGCTTCGGAATAGTGTTTTAATTCATTTATATAAAGCAAGAGCATAGCTACCCAGGGAAGCATGGCTGTTAGCTGTGTGGCATAGACAGTGGAGTTGGAGTCTACTAAAGACAATCCTATACCGATCAGCAACGTGGCCACATAACTCCAACCCAGCATGCGCAGGAATTTCTTAGAGTGGTCTGAGGCCTTGTTATTGATCAGTTGTACGATGAGTACGATCCTTGCCAATAAGTTAATGATATTAGAGGGAGCCGTAAGTAATTGCAATTGCAGCTCCGTCCAGTCAACGGCGTCGAAAGGAAAAAATAAATCGATCAATAAATTATAAGCCGTAGCAGCTACGATGAGTATGACGGCTATCAAACTAAAGGGTTGCTGTTTGATCCCTTTGACAAAGCGATACAGATAACAGAGGATCAATACATCGAATAAAGAATAGAGAAATAAAATGTAAGGCGTATAAGGGCCCGGTTGTGCAGGCTTAAAGAAGGTATAAAGCACCAACATCAATAGACGGAGACCAATAAAACTCAGGATGAAGTAAAGTTGTTGTTTGTATTTCATAGCAAGAATTGTTTAAAAGAAAAAAGCCCCAGCAGGGCTTTCCATTAATTATTATCAGGTTCCGTTTCCGGTTGTACCGGTTCTCCATTAGCATCCGCATCCGTGATCAGCTGCTCGCTGCCATCTGATTCTTCCACCCAAAAATTATTAAAACCTTCTCCGATATAAATGCGAATTTTATTCAGTTGCAACAACTCCAAAATTGCCAGGAAATTGTAAACTACGGCAATCTTCGTCGCGTTGTCGGTGATGACATCCACAAAAGAAACGCGCCCTTTACCGGCCGTGACCCTATTCAGGATATATTCTTTTTGTCCTTCTATAGAATAGGGATATTGCGTAACGTGGTGAACCGGTTTGTTTTTTTCTTCTTCAAAACGAACCAGTACTTTTTGATACACTTTGAGGAGTTTGTACAAATCGAGATCCTGTAGTTCGGCTTCCACATTGTTGGTTTCCGAAAGTTGTTTGATCTCGCGGAGAATGTTTCCTCGCTTTTCCCTTTGCAATGAATCCTGCTCAAATTGAGCCAGCTCGCTGATGACAGATTTGTATTTTTTGTATTCCAACAAGTGAGCAATCAGCTCTTCCCTTGGATCGACTTCATTGCCGAAAAGATCGATTTGTGGTCTAGGCAATAGGGTTTTAGCCTTGATTCGCATCAATGTAGCCGCTACCAGGATAAATTCGCTGGCCACTTCCACATTCATGCGCTCCATCTGGTGGATATATTCCAGGAAATCATTCGTTATCTTGGAAATCGGAATATCATAAATATCCAGTTCATCCCGTTCGATGAAGAACAACAACAGGTCAAAGGGACCTTCAAAAAGAGGCAGCTTGATTTCGAAACTCACGGGACGAAATTAGCCTTATTCACCCGTAGTTTTCAGGGCAAAAGGCTTATTTTTTCCACTCCTGAAGGTGGATAACGTGTAGATAAGATGTTTACAAATGGCTTACTCCTCGTATTAAAATAGATTTTCATTATATTTGTTGATTCCGTAAAAGACCAATTGATACAACCCGGCCCAATACTATCTAAGATCAATTCCCCAGCAGATCTTAAATCTCTAACTCCTGAGCAATTACACGCTTTATGCGAAGAATTGCGCATGTTTATCATCGATCAGGTATCGGTGTATGGCGGTCACTTTGGCGCTAGTTTGGGTGTTGTTGAGTTGACCGTAGCGCTGCATGCGGTATTTAATACGCCCTATGATCAATTGATCTGGGACGTTGGTCATCAGGCTTATGGACATAAGATCCTGACGGGCCGAAGGGACGATTTTCATACCAACCGTGTATACAAAGGACTTTCCGGTTTTCCTAAACGGGCGGAAAGCGAATACGATGCTTTCGGTGTAGGGCATTCCTCGACCTCTATATCTGCCGCTCTTGGCATGGCCGTGGCAGCAGAGTATAAAAAAGAAAAGGACCGTCATTGCATTGCCGTCATCGGCGATGGCGCGTTGACTGCAGGTATGGCTTTCGAAGCCATGAACCATGCCGGCGTGACCAATAGCAATTTGCTCATTGTACTCAACGACAATTGTATGGCCATCGATCCCAATGTCGGGGCCTTGAAAGACTATTTAGTAGACATCACTACTTCTTCTACCTACAATAAATTTCGCGACGAAGTCTGGAAGATGCTGGGACGTTTCGGTGATTTGGGTAGCAATGCGCAGGCTTTCGCTTCAAAAATTGAAGGGGGACTAAAAGCGGCGATGCTCAAGCATAGCAATCTATTCGAATCACTCAACTTAAGGTATTTTGGTCCGGTAGACGGACATGATGTAGACCATTTGGTGCACATCTTCAATGACTTGAAAAACATTCCCGGTCCTAAATTATTGCATGTCATTACCACGAAAGGCAAGGGATACGCGCTGGCTGAAAAGGATCAGGTGAAATGGCATTCACCCGGAAAATTTGATAAGATCACTGGCGAGATTAAAAGTAAAGTTTACGATAAACCTCAGCCTCCCAAATACCAGGATGTATTCGGACATACGATTGTGGAACTGGCAAGAAAGAATCCCAAGATCATGGGTATCACTCCTGCAATGCCTTCCGGGTCTTCACTCAATATCATGATGGAAGCCATGCCGGATCGGGCCATGGACGTGGGTATCGCAGAGCAGCATGCCGTTACGTTCTCTGCCGGATTAGCTACTCAGGGCTTAATTCCCTTTTGCAATATTTATTCCAGCTTCATGCAGCGTGCCTATGATCAGGTCATTCACGATGTATGTTTGCAAAACCTCAATGTCGTGTTTTGCCTGGACCGCGCCGGTATTGCCGGAGCGGACGGCCCTACGCACCATGGCGCATTTGATATTCCTTATTTCCGTTGCATTCCCAATCTGGTGGTTTCTGCACCAATGAACGAACAGGAATTGCGCAACCTCATGTACACCGCACAGCAAGATAATATGGGACCTTTCTCCATCCGCTACCCACGCGGACAAGGTGTCATGCCGGAATGGGAAACTCCATTTGAATTGATTCCGGTAGGCAAAGGAAGATTAGTAAGTGAGGGAGAAGAAGTAGCCATTCTTAGCATCGGCCATATTGGTAATTACGTCACGGAAGCACTCCAATTGTTGCAAACCGCAGATTTATCACCGGCTCATTATGATATGCGTTTTGTCAAGCCGCTCGATGAAGAATTATTACATCAGGTGTTCAAGAAATTTAAGAAAATCATTACGCTGGAGGACGGCACCATTGTGGGTGGCTTCGGAAGTGCCATTTTAGAATTCATGGCAGATCATGGTTATGCGGCAAAAGTGATTCGCTTAGGAATTCCGGACCAATTCATCGAACACGGAGAACAAATTCAGTTACACAAAGAATGTGGCTTTGATCCGGAAGGTATTGCGAAAGCAGTGCAGTCGTTGGTGAGTGTGGTTTTGAAATAACTGTCTGGCCCCTAAATCCCCTAAAGGGGACTTGACAGTAATGAGTATGTAGCAAGAGCAACAACTCTTTTCTTGCTGTATGCTGTTGCTCTTGCTGTCTAACCCCTAAATCCCCTAAAGGGGACTTTCCCTTTTACTAAACAAAAAAGCTCTTCGCATATAGTATGCAATGAGCTTCTTTATTTTACTACAAACTAAAGTCCCCTTTAGGGGATTTAGGGGCCAGACAGTCAGAAATAAAACGTTAGTTTTTAAACTAACAACTAACAACTAACAACTAAACTTATTTTTTCGTCGCCACATAAAACCAGTCAAAACATTGATCATCCGCAGCCTGTACCGTATAGTCTTCCATTTTAATATCAGACACCAACCCCGTATTGTTTTGCAATAATTTTTTACGGTTCATTCTATTCAACAAATCATAAGGGATTTGCAGCAATTGGCGGGGAAGCATGTATTGCAAATTGAATACATCAAAGCGCGTGATCTTACGCACAGAGGCTTTGTTTTTATTGTAATACTCCATGATCTTTGCATTGCCTGAAACACCTTTTTTCTCTACCGACTGAAACGACTTAAGCAATAGTGTTTCCAACTCCTGAAGGGTATACTCCCTCACGTGCCATGGATTGCGGGTGATAGACATTTTTTTATTAGGCGTTGTTACAATGAGTTTTCCGCCTGGCTTCAATACACGGAAAATTTCTTTCACGTATAAATTGTCATTAGGAATATGTTCGATCACCTGAAAGGTAATGACAAAATCAAATGTGTTGTCCGCAAAATCCAATGGAGGGAAAGACGTTTGCTTAAACGTAACGTTAGGATAAACGCTAAGATCTACACCGGGCTGATGTTTATCTGCGCAAACATAGCGTGAAGATTTAGGAGCTAGTAATTCAATGCCATAGCCTTCTCCTGTTCCCAATTCCAACACCTCACCCTGTACCAGCTTTGCTGCTTCATAGTAAGCAAGAATGGAACGTTGAAATACATAGTTGTCAGAAAGATCAGTAGGAGAAACGCGTTCTGCTGTTTGTAAAATTTTCATAAAAAGCTTTAAGGTCATAAAGTTAACAAATTTCCCCGGCAAATGCACAGGCTTTTATTTGGCATCCATTTGGGACTGTATTCCTCCAAATAATTTTAACTTTGCTTTATGAAAAACGATACGCTCTCCTATCATACAGCGGGAAAAGGCAAAACGGTAGTGCTTGTTCATGGGTTTTGTGAAGACCATACCATTTGGAGTGACTATAGCCAGGACCTCGCATTGCGTTACCGTGTCATAGTACCTGACCTTCCTGGATTTGGGAATTCATCTCCCGAGTATGGAGAAGCCGTAAGTATCGAGTATTACGCGCGCAGGGTACATGAATTATTGGAGCAACTTGTACCATCAGAAGAACCTATTACTTTTATCGGACACTCATTAGGTGGCTATGTAGGATTGGCTTTTGCCGAACTATATCCTGAGCGCATCAATGGCTTGGGCTTGTTTCATTCTACAGCTTTTGCCGATAACGAAGAGAAAAAACAAAGCCGCGATAAAGTAGCGCAATACATACAAGACAAAGGTGTTCCTGCATTTACAGACAATTTCGTGGAGCCTTTATTTTATGCAGGCAACAGACAGAGACTGGCAGCGGAAATCGGTAAGATCAAGCAACAAGCAAGACTAAGTTCTAAAGAAGGAGCCGTTGCTGCAACCATAGCCATGAAGGAAAGAGTGGATCGCACGGCGGTGTTAAAGGAAAGTAAAGTTCCGGTATTGTTTATAGCCGGTAAAAAAGACACTTCTATTCCATTGGAAAAAAGCATGGAACAATTTCATCTTCCCGCAAAGAGTTTGGTTTACTTCCTTGATAACGTAGGGCACATGGGCATGGTAGAGGAGAAGGAAGAATGCCTGACGGTGGTGAAGGCGTTTATAGACCTATGTATATAGCCGGGAGCTAGGAGGGACGAGCTAGGGAATGAGTCGTCCCTCCTAGCTTCTGGCTCGTCCCTAATTTTTTATTCCTCTTCTTCCTTAAGGTGCAGCACCAATGTCCTCACCCGGTTGGTCAACAAATTAAAATCAGAAAGTGTAGCATGCTTATTTTTTAAGCGACTGCTGATGTTATAGTCCGCATAAGATTTTGCGACAAAACGGATCATGCCCTTTTTGTTGGTATAGAGTGAGTCTCTTTTCTGCGTCACCGTATTTTCTAATACGACCAAGGCATTAGCAGCCGGTAGATTTTTATCTTTTACCAATACATTTACAAAAGTGGTGTCGTAGTTGTGCAATTCTATTTTTGTATACAAAAGGAAAGTTCCTTTCGTTTTTTTGCTGGGCTCCAATAAAACATCTCCAAACGAATAGCGGGTATCTACATAGAAATAGTATTCCAATCCTGGATCTGCTTCATAAAAAAATTCTCCTTTCTCATCCGAGAAGATCGTGTCCTGATGTTTAGAAGAAGTTTCCAGTGCGATAATTTTCAATTTAGTCACTACGCTATCGTTTTGATTGACGACACCCTTGACTAAGGTCTTCACTTCTTTTTCCAATAGAATTTCTTGTGTGATGCTATCCGCCTCGCTGCGGTGTCTGGTGGAAATTTTGGTAGTGTATGGTTTGAATGTTTCTTTAAAGACTGACAACGTATACTCTTCGCTCGGATCTAACACGACTAAAAATTCTCCGCGTTCATTGGTCTTCGCTGTTTTTACTTCTTTGTCTTTCAATGAAAAGCTCAACGTGACATCAGCAAGGGGAACGCTCTTCAACTTAGCCTTGATGTTTCCTTTGAAGTAGACGTTGATGATTTCAAAAGCAAACAAGTCGTCGTCGCTGCCTCCGTTAATTCTGTTGCTGCTGAAGTAGCCGGATTTATAAGTAGGGGCGAACACGATTCCAAAATCATCTTGGTTGGAGTTGATCGGATAACCAAGATTCTCCGGCTCACAAAATCCTGTTGTGCAAGAGGAGGTGCGATAGATATCAAGTCCTCCCAGTCCGGCATGACCGGTAGAAGAGAAATATAAAATACTATCCAGAAGAAGATAAGGGAACAACTCGTTACCGGAGGTGTTAATGGATGGTCCGAGGTTAATGGGTTCATCCCATGCTGTACCGTTGTACCGTGTCGTGTAAAGGTCTGTGCCTCCATAGCCTCCGGGTTTGTTGGAGGCAAAGTAAAGCAGCTTGCCGTCTTGACTGATGGCAGCATGTGCCACGGAATAATTCGCCTTATTAAAAGGTAAAGACACGGCTTCACTCCAATTGTTTTCACCTTCCTTCTCTATGCTGAATAATCCTAAATGACGCGTATCAATTTTCTCTTGTTTTTTTTCGAGCGAAAAGTTTTGCGTGAAGATTGCTTTAGTGTCGTTGCTGTAAAAAACAATGGGCCCTTCGTGATAGCTACTATTGATCGCATGATGCCAGGGTTTGGGCTCAGACAATGTTTGGTCTTTTTTAAACTCACTGTAGTACAAATCCAGAAAAGCTTTATTGTCTTTGGCGTTGTTCAATTTTACGACGCTTTCTGCCTGCCGGGAGGAAGTAAAAACGATTCCTTTACCGAAAAACACCGGACTGAATTCAGAATAGGAAGTATTAATGGACAAAGCATGAATAGGTTTACTCAAGGAGTCTTCATAATACGAAGCGATTTGATCGATACCCTTTATTTTACCCAAGACTAAACTATCTGTGCCGTATTCTTTAATATAATGCTCAAACCATGCTTTACTGGCTTCGTATTTTTTGTTGGACAGCAGAATCATCGCATAGTTCATGACATCTTGTTTACCGATCAGAGATTTGGTATTCATGATGTCTTTGTACCAAAACTCTGCTTCTTTCGTATGGTGAAGGATCAGGTAACTATTGGCCAGGCGCAATTTGATCAATCCTTGTCTGCGTCTGTCTTTTAACAAGGCTTTCTCATACAAGGTAATGGCTGACATGTAATCATTTTGCCTGTAGTATTTTTCTGCTTGTTTAAAAGTACTTTGGGTCAGCGTAAAAATATTTTTATGTTGAGCCTGCAGAGGCTTACTCAACATTGAAATAAAGAACAGCAGAACAATACACCCTTTAACTTTCATATCAGAAATCGCGTGGGGTTACCGTATTAGATTTGAAAAAAGAAAAATTATAAGTCAACATGAACTCATGCCCACCTCCTCCTATTACGCTCAAATCGCCCAACGCGTTATCGTAAGCATAACCGGCACTGAGTTGATTGGTAAGTTGAACTTTTGCCATAAAGCTAAGTGCGGAGAAGGTGCGATAAGATACTCCAATCCAAAATACATCTTCGTACAATAAGGTGCAATTAAAATCTATTTGAGAAGACCAGCCATCGGTAGCTTTGATAAGTGTACTGGGTTTGAGCTTGAAGGAAGGTGACAAGGTGAATACATAGCCTGTGGTCAGAAAGTAATTTCTGCTTTGGCTATTTTCATCCGTTGAAAAAGTTTGTCCCAGTGTGATGCGATTGGCATGCGGAGCGGATAGTCCGGCATAAAACCGTTTGGAAGAATAGTAAATGCCTGTTCCAAAATACAAGTAATTGTATGCACCAGAAGAAGAAAAGGAAGGATCATTGGGATCTTTCACTGTCAAGCTGCTGTATTGAGAGGATAATCTGGCAAAGCCTGCCTGCAAGCCCAAGGATAATTTACGTGTTTCCGAAAAAGAAATCCGATAAGCATACATAAGATCACCGCCTGTTTGTTGTGTCACTCCGATGTTGTCGTTTACAAAGAGCAGCCCCAAGGCTATTTTTTTATTATTCAATGGAGCGTGCGCCGAGAAGATCCCGGTAGAAGGACTTCCGTCCAAAGCTGTCCATTGTTTCCTGAACAAAGCGGAGATGCTCATTGACTCCTGACTTCCTGCATAGGCGGGATTAAGTACCAATCCATTAAACATATATTGCGAGTACAAAGAACCTTGCTGACTGTATCCGGTTTGAAACAGTAAGAAGGTGAGCGTTACAGCGAAAAACGAAAACGTTTTATATAAATACACTTTACTGTTCTCTGTTAAGGATCACAAAGCCTGACAAAGGTTTGTTTAAACCTCTAATGTCGATTTCGTAATAATAAGTTCCATTGGGCAGATCCTGCCCTTTAGAAAGACCTTTATTGGATTTCCCCTTCCAGGTAGTCTCCATCTGGTTGTTATAGAATTCTTTTTCAAATACGATGTTCCCCCAACGATCGAAGAGTTTCACTTTGTTGTGAGGATAAGATTCTATGCCTCTGATTTCCCAACTTTCATTTAATCCATCTCCATTAGGGGAGATGCCGGTATACACGATTAGGCAATCATTGGAAGAGGCAGGATTGAGCACGGTAGTTTTTACCGCAACTCGGGGACTACTCTCACAGCCGTCAATACCGACACCTGTGAGATAAAACAGTTGATCATGCTCCAGGCTATCGGTTGTATAGGTAGTTCCTGTATAAAGACTGCTTCCACCACTCGGTACATCGTACCATTTAAAAGTAGTATAAGTGCCTATGGCGTTAAGTACAGCAGGGCTTTGTCCACATGTAATATAATCGCTGGACTGCGGAAGATCAGGCCCATGGATCGTATAGGTTTCCGTTGCCACTGTACCTTCACCATCTGTTACGGTGAGCGTATAATCTCCTGCCACTAAGTTGTCGATGTGTAATGTTTTAGGATAGTCAATCACTACATCCGGATCAACATACCATTTGCGTATTCTAAAATTATCGTATTGGATATTTCCTTCTCCGCAATCTGTAAGTTCTGTGCGAAGGTCATAGGCAACGGGAATGCCTGTATTCATATGCGGTCCATTGACCCTGATCTGTGTCCAGCCTGATAATGCGCAACCGCATGTTGTATTTTTTTCTAAGAAAAAAGCGGAGTAGAAAACATTGTCCAGATAAATCCTGGAATAGATGCGGGCAGAATCACTGCAGATGGTTCTAAGGCAAACTAGAAACTTAGAACTGATATCTACCCAATATTGTCCGTTAGGAAGACTTATACTTTTAGAGAGTTTATCGTTGACTCCTACAGTGGGAGTTGGGGGAGTGCCACCAATGCAATGGGCATAGCTGCTGAGCTGTGCGGCATAATCGGACCCATTGACTTGTTGCACACTGGCATCACAAACTTCATCCGGATAATTTACATCGTTGCAGGTATGTGTCCAGTCGCTGATGTCCTGATCATCGAAATCATCAAAATAATCAAATGTAGCTAAGCCATTGCTTAGTGAGGTGGAGCTGGTGGAACAGAAAGAAACTCTAATGTAAGAATCACCCGGAGGGAAGGAGGGCATCTTGATCCAAAAGACACCGATGTTACTGCTTACACTTTCTTTCCAAAAATTGTAGGACACTGTATTGGTTGTGTCAGAAAAAGAAACATTGGAGAAGTCAGCATTCATCCCTGCTGCAGAAGCATATGGAACGGAGACCATGACCTGATAATCGGTAAGCGTTGCGGAACCGGGATTAGTGATTTTTATAGTGTACCAGCAATTACCATAAACGTATCCGTTGATTCCGTTGCTCCATTGATAACGGTAGGGAGGAATACCTCCTGAGATGCTGTAAGTGATTTTGCCTAAAGAAGATCCAAAACATTTGGCATCAGTAACAGTTGCTGTTAGGGCGGTTGCTGTCGTTCTGGAACTGCTTCGTTTGGAGGAGGAAAGAGCGTCAAGAGATTTAACCTCTTGCGCGCTATATGTTTTATCAGGCACAGATGCAAATCGCTGTGCCGTGGAGTCAACTAGCGTGAAAGAAAAAAAAACAATGAAAGATAAGATCCGGTAAAATCTTTTACTCATTAAAGGGTTGTCGTACAAACGACTGAGAGTCCGGATCTAATTTATGGATTATTTACGGATTAATTGTAACATGTCCGTGCTCAATCTTTCCATTTCCAAAATCAAGTAAATAAGCGTATTTGCCTGCTTTTTGCTTGGTTCCATCAGTAGAAGTACCCTTCCAGGTATTGTTTTTTCCTTGCTCAACAGAAGAAGTGAAAACTTCATTTCCTTCTTTGTTAAAAATCGTAACCGTAGCTTCCTTATGATTGTGCATAGGAATTTTCCAGCTTTGACCTTTAGCAGGGTTAAACACATAAGAGTTGGCCTGATGTCCTTTAGCGGAAGGATCATCGATTGGAATTTCAAGGATGTAGCTTTTCGCTTTTTTCTTCTTCTTGGCAGCAGGAGCTACTGTTGTCGCTTTTTTCGCAATGGGTGTTTTTTCAATTACTTTTTCTTCTGCAACAACAGGTTGTTCTTCCGGAGTTGTTTCTACTGCTTCTGTATTTTCTTGTACTTGTTCTTCTAACACCACGTCCTGACTAGGCTCTTCTTGTTGTTTTATAACAGGAGCAACCGCTTCTGATTTTTGTTCCGGACCGCTGGTGTTTTCTACGGGCTGTTCAGCGCGTTTACTGAAATAATAAGGAGTAAAGAGGATCACAGCTACTGCGGCACCGATACCTACAAAACGTTTTACAGAATTAGAGAATAAGGTGCGTGTTACACCGGCAGGAGTACGAAGTCCGCTGGTGATATCAAAGAATCTTTTTTCGATAAGGATTTCATTCACTACTTTACGATCGAACACTTCTTCACGTAAAGAAGAATCTTCTGCCATGCTTTGCTCAAACGCACTGTTCTCCTGCTCTGAAAGCTTACCGCCAAGGTAATTATCGATGAGGCTATATTTTTCGAATTCTGGTCTCATTTTCTAAATGACATAAGTAGTTTTATACTTCTTTACCTGTTCCATGAGGTACTTCTTGCACCGATGCATGGCTACTGTTGCTGCATTGGCACTGGTGTGACCTGTTTTTTCGGCGACTTCCTTCATGTTTAATCCCTCGAATAAACTATAGGTAAGAAGCTGTTTGCATTTATCGTCTAATTGATCAAATAATTTTTTGACCAGTGCTTCTCGTTCTTCCAACGAAATTTGGTCCAATATATTGGTATCCCTGATGTCTGCTACAGAACTTTCGTTGAGCTGCACAAATCGCTGGTTCTTCTTAATTTGATTGAGCCACAGATTTTTTGCTACCGTGTAAATGAAGCCGGCTATCTCGTATTTCTCATCAAATTTATTCGTCATCACCTGCTTATAAAACACAAGCAAGGCTTCCTGAAGAATATCCTTAGCATCTTCTTCTCGCTCCGTTCCGACGTTGACCAGCTTTTTGATTTTCGGGAGCATAGATTTATAGATCTGCTCCAGTGCTTTACGGTCATCTCCGTTCTTGATCGATCTTAATATGTCTTGGTCTTTAGATTTCAAAATAACATCCGTATTACAGGGTGAGGACAAAATACCCGATAATGTACGATTTTTTTAAAGACAAGGACAATTTCAATACCAATGAAATTCAAATAACCCCCTATTCCATTCAAAAACTGATATGATCAATCAAGCTTTATTGTTCTCTCTGTTCGCACAACGCCTACTGGGTTTCAAGCATCGTTTATGCTTTTCATAAAGTAATACAAGAAAAAAAAACAATTCTTACACACATCGTTTGTTTTTTTCAATAAAGAATAATATTGCACGCCTTTATCTCTCTCTATTTATCCCTCAAAAACCTCGAATGGGTTATTAAACCAACTTTTTTGTAAGAATAAGATTATTTTTTGTAGTAGTGGTAAGTCTTAGGATAATCAAATTAAATCTGAGTATTATCAAAGTACTACTCCTTGTATAGCAGGCCTTTCCAAGTGAAAAAGGCAACGAAGGGGCAGAGCGAAACCAAAATTTTACAGCTTAATTTATCCAACGTGAAAAAAAAATTGAATCTTGTCAGTGCACTCATTAGTATTTTCTTGTCTGTGCTGATTTTTGCCGCAAGCATCGCTTAAGCATTTTCAAAGCAAAACATATAAAGCCTCCCGCTCCGCATGAATAGATGCTGGACGGAAGGCTTTTCTTTTATCTCATTGGAATAGCAAATGTCTTGTAAAGACAAATCATCATCATGTTGTGGTAGTAATGGTTTGTTTATGGGCGTAAGCGTTTGAAAACCAACGGTCCTGTATTGCCTTTTTCATCTTTGTAGTAGCCTCGCAAGGTATTCCCGTCTTCCGATAAAGTCAAAACATGCTGTCCTTTAAGTGACCAGCCCGGTATTCCTTGGGTAACGATGGCGTCATAATTCAAGGTGCCGTGAGAACAGAATCCAATTCCTTTTTCTACCATCGCAACCCCATTGAATTCAACATAATGAGTCATAGCCAACTTTCCGTGTTCGTCTACCGAGAATATCGCATAACCATTTGTGAAGGCTGCACTATTGGAGTCTGCCCATATGCCATTGACAGTGTTAGGTTTTACTTGACTGAAAGCTTGATGGTTGAAACAGATCAGAGAAAAGAGAATAAAAACCAATTGTAAACAAACCCGTAATGAAATATTAATCATAAATTATAGTTTTAGTATTGGAATAAGATTCATCAAGCTAATTAAAAAAAATAAAAGATGCTCCATTCTCTATTCAAAAGAAACTACAGTCTGCTATTGACGGGTGCTCTGCTACTCACGCTGACTGCTGGCTTTTCTTACAAATCTTCTGTTTTACAAGAAGACCCTGAACTTTGTTTGTCGAAAGAAGAACAGCGTATGTATGATTTGATCATGGCCTATAGAAAACAAAAGAAACTTCCGCCAATCAACATTTCTGCAGCTCTTACAAAAGTCGCACAAGTGCATGCACGTGATCTAAGCATGAACAAGCCGAACAATAATGATGAATGTAACATGCACAGCTGGTCTTCGAAAGGCAGCTGGACGCCTTGTTGTTATGACAGCAAGCATGCACAGTCGCAATGCATGTGGAGTAAACCCCAAGAAATAGCAGGCTTTCAGGCAGACGGTTTTGAAATTGTATATGGATCAATGGATGAGAACTATATAGCTACACCGGATGCAGCGCTTGCAGCTTGGAAAAAAAGCCCGGGCCACCATGCGGTGATTGTGAATAGTGGCATATGGAAACAACGCAGTTGGAAAGCGATCGGCATTGGAGTATACAAAAACTACATTTGCGTTTGGGTGGCTTCTGTAGAAGATAAAAATATTGTTGTAAAAAAATGTGGAGATAATTAGTCTTTAGGAAGTGAAGAATATAAACTTTACTTTCTTCACTTCATTTTCAGAAACTTTTCAAAAATGACTTTTTCGATCTAGGCTTCAAAATAAGGCTCTCTTAGACTATATCCTGTATAAATTGGAATTATTGCCTTCTAATTAAACCGCTTCCGTTGAATCGTTGAAGTGTGTAGTACTATCAATGGGTTCATTCCCTTGTTCTTTTTCACTTGGTGCACCCTTACAGCTTAAGAAGCAAATAAACACCGTCAGCAAACATATTCGTGTGAGAAATGAAATCATAAGGACTAGTTGTAAACCTAAAACATGAAAGATTCGTTAATATAAATAGAAAGAATTCTTTTTGTCGTGTACAGAAAGAATTTCTACATTTAGATTATTACATTTTAATTCCGCTACATTGAAAGAAGCAGTTGATAACGAGAACCCCAATGTCATTAAAGACACACAAAGTGCAGAACGATACTTCCTGGAGGGGCCAAGGTCAAGAAGAAAGGAACTTTTTTTCTTGTTTAAAGTATTCAAAGATTTCCTAAGAGGCATCAGAGCATTACATTTTGTAGGGCCTTGTGTGACTGTATTTGGATCTGCGCGTTTCAAAGAAGAACATCCTTACTATAAGCAATCGATGGAAGTGGGTGCTGCATTGGCACAGATGGGCTTTACGGTGATGACAGGCGGTGGTCCGGGTGTCATGGAGGCCGCTAACCGTGGTGCGAAGGAAGCAGGAGGATACTCGGTAGGGTGTAATATTATTTTACCCATGGAGCAGTATTCTAACAAGTACCTGGACAAAAGTGTAGACATTAAATTCTTCTTTGTAAGAAAGGTATTGTTGAGCAAGTATTCTTATGCCTTCGTTTGTATGCCCGGTGGAATGGGTACGATGGATGAAATGTTTGAAGCTGTAACATTGGTGCAGACTAATAAAATGGAACGTTTCCCGATTGTATTATTCGGTAAAGAGTACTATAAAAAATTGTACGACCACATTCTGCACATGGTAGATGAAGGAACGGTTTCTGCGAGTGACCTGGATTTGTTTCTATACACTGACTCAGTAGAAGAAATGGTCCATTACCTGGAAACTTTCGCTGTAAAGAAGTTCGGCTTGAAAAAGAAGAAACATGTATTGCCATTTAGTTGGTTAGGTGAGAAAAAAAGTGCGTAATTGTAGAAACAAAAATTAAGATAAATGAAAAATTTTCAGGTATTGATGACGGTTGTTTGTCTGGCGCTTTTGACAACAGCTTGCTCTAAAAGTACAAAAGATACATTGCAGGGTTCATGGAAAGTGTCCAAGCTTTCTTTAGCCGGTTCTTCGCAAGATCCGGAAGTATTTGGCCCTTTTGTTTATGATTTGAAAGATGATGGCACTTATAACTACGAAGAAGGTGCGAAAAAAGAATCCGGTAAATGGTCCGTATCAGAAGATCAGAAACAAATTGCTTTCGAACCGGCTTCCGGAGAAAAATACACCAAAGATCTGAAGTCTGTTTCTAAAGATTCAGTCGTATTGAGTTTCAAATCGTTTACCATGGATGTGAACCACACCTTGGTACCGAATAAATAGAAAATAACGATTAGCATATAGTGGCCAGTAATCAATACTTATTAGAGTATCGATTACTGGCCACTTACTTTTTTAAGGATTAAATCCCATACTTCTTTTTCTTCCCAACGCTTCAGGTCTAATGATGGATCACTCATAATCTCATTCATGATGCCTTGATTTTTCAGTCCTCTCGCTAACGCTTCGCTATATGGTGTATCCGAAAAAGTTACTTCACTGTATAACGTTTTCCATTGCTCTGGTAAGGCTTTACTTAATGCGCCTTCTATTTTTTTCTGAAGAAGAAAATGGTCGTCTGCGACCAAATCCCTCATCTCAATGAAGTTGTCCATGGCCAGTCGGGCTATGGCATCCGTATCTTTCTTTCTATTGTCACAAAGCGTTTGAAAAGCGACTTCAAAGTGATCATGGTGTTGTGTCAGTAATTCATCCAGGAGGCGACAATCTTCAAAGCCTGCATTCATACCTTGTCCGTAAAAAGGAACAATGCCATGTGCCGCGTCTCCAATCAGCAACCATTCGCCAAAGGCCCAACGGTCTGTAAATACATTGGCAAGAAACGAAGTGGGATTGGAAAAGTATTGTTTCGCTAAATCAGGAAATAAAACTGAAGCATCAGGAAAATGTGCATGAAAGAAACGCATGACGGATGCTTCGTCATGCAACTCCTGAAAAGAAAGGTCTTCATCGTTGAAAGGCAGGAATAACGTGCCGGTATAACTCTTGTCAAAATTTGGCAAAGCGATCATCATGTACTCACCTCTTGGCCAGATGTGCAGCGCAGTTTGTGGTGCAAGCAGCGAACCTTTCTCGGCAGGAATGTCGAGTTCTTTGTATCCGTGATCTATTTTTTCAAGACGGGAATGACAGAGACCTTGTTTTTCAAGAGAGCTTCTCACCTTAGAAAATACACCGTCTGCAGCGATAAGTACCGTTGCCTCTATAGTGAACGATTTGTCTTGATGAGAAAGAAGAATAGTTTTCGACGCAAAGTCCGTCTCTTCTATGCTGTGTTCAAATAAAAAAGAAACACCCTGATGCTCTGCCGCATTGATCAGACAATTATTTAACTGGGAGCGGGATACAGAATAAATGCATGCTTTGGTGCTGCTGTAAGGTTGGAAGGACAGGTGACCTTGTTCATCGTGCATTTGCCGGCCATACATAGGAACAGCTTCTGCTAAGATGCGTTCAGGAAGCTGAGCATCTGCTGCTTCCAACGCCCTTAATCCACGGTGACTCAAAGCGAGGTTAATCGATCGGCCTTCGTTTCGCAGATTTTGGCGGGGATCGGCTCTTTTTTCCAATACCTGTACGGCAAATCCTTTTTTTGCAAGAAAGATGGACAGCAGAGAACCGACTAATCCTGCACCGGCAATAAAAACCGTTTGTCTTCTATCTTCCATATCACCGGATCAGGTATGCTTTCTCACATAGTATTTTCGCTACATGAAATATTTCTTTGTAATTGTTGTATAAAGGAACAGGTGTTAAGCGAATAACATCCGGTTCGCGCCAGTCACCGATGATACCGGCCTTCTCCAATAAAGTAAAGAGTGCCCTGCCTTTTTTATCGTGAATACGCAAAGATAATTGACAACCTCTGCGGGTACTTTCCAATGGAGTGATGATGCTGAAAGCATAAACACGTTTCTCATTTTGTTCAGGAGTCCCCAATGTGGTAAGACACTCTAAGAAGAAGTCTCCCATACTTTTTCCTTTGCGGTATACATTCGCTAAACCAGCTTCTTTAAAGAGTGTTAGAGCCACCCGCTGCGCAGCCATATTGAATACGGGGGCATTACTCAATTGCCATCCTTCTGCGCCATTCATGGGTTTGAAACCGGGCCTCATTCCAAAACGTTCGCTTTGTTCATGACCCCACCAACCGGCCATGCGCGGTATATTTTTATCATTGCCATGGACTTCATGCACAAACAAACCACCTGCAGCACCTGGTCCTGAGTTGAGGTATTTATAAGTGCACCATACCGCAAAGTCTACTTTCCAATGGTGCAATTTCAGCGGTACATTACCGATGGCATGTGCCAGATCAAAACCGGCTAGCGCGCCGGCCTGATGTGCAGCAGCGGTAATTTTTTTCAGATCAAGCAATTCTCCCGAGTAATAATTAACACCACCTAAACAAACCAGTGCGAGTTGCTCTCCTATATCATGAATGGCTTTGATAACGCTCTTGCTGTCCAATTGATCTACTGGATAAAGACAAAGCTTTGGGTTCAAGCCACGAAGTTTGATCAGCGATTCCAACGCATATAAATCAGAAGAGAAAGCATTGGCTTCGTACAAAATAACAAAGCGCTTTTTGGTGGGTCTGTAAAAACTGGCGAGTGCCAGGTGCAGATTTACAGTAAGGCTGTTCATCGCTACTACTTCTGAAGCCTTCGCACCGCATAAAGGAGCCAGGAGTTTACTGAAAGGTTTATGATAATCGATCCAAGGATTTTTAGCTTTCCAATGTCCTTCTACACCCCAGTTTGCCCAGTCTTCGCATTCCTGTTGCAAGGCACGATCCACGCCTTTAGGCATCAGCCCTAGAGAATTTCCACAGAAATAGATACGATCTTTGCCGAGTTTTTTCGGATCATGAAACTGTTTTTTAAAAGCCACCAAAACATCGGACTTATCGAGTGCCAATGCTTTTTTGGATAAAGATAAAGCAGTAGAACGTATTGACGGCGCCATGCTAATTTAATTTTTGAGGAGGTTCCATTACCGTACCGCAAGACTTACAAGTACGCAGTTCTATCGAATTGTAAAACTTATTCATCACTATGGGTAATTCCTTCACGATGTCTGTAAGGTCGATATACTCTTCGTATAATTTATGATCACATTTTTCACAGAACCAAAAAAAGCCATCTTTTTCCCCAGCTTTTCTATTGCGTTCAATCACCAAACCTATAGTATTGGCGGGTCTTTGAGGGCAATGAGGAATTTTTGCCGGTAATAAAAACAGGTCACCTTCGTGTAGAGGAACATCCACAAATTTCCCTTCTTCCTGTATGCGGATATTGATGCTGCCTTCCAACTGATAAAATAATTCTTCACTCTCATTGTAGTGAAAATCTTTGCGTGCATTAGGACCTCCAACAACCATAACAATAAAATCGTCATTCCCTTTGTACACCTGTTGGTTGCCTACCGGAGGCTTAAGCAAATGCCTGTTCGTTTCGATCCAGGATTTGAGGTTAAATGGTTTCATCATAATTATAAAATTAAGAAAAGATTGGAAGAAGGAAGTTTTTTTGGAAAAAGATTGGCATAAGGCTTGTCTTCCTGATTTCAATTAAAGGTATAACAAACAGCAACAACTAAACATTCAAACGATGAAAAAATTAGCCTACTTCATGTCTGCCACATTTCTTGCGGCTACCATGATCCTCTCTTCTTGTAAAAAGAGCGACGATCCGGTTCCGACACCACAATCCGCAGATGCCAGTTTAACAATAGATCAAAATAATCCGGGAACTACCAATCAGGATTATACGGTGTTTACTTCCGATTCAAGGAAAGTAATCGAAGTAAAAGCGATTACAACTACTAATAATAACATGAAGCGGGTCTATGTTTATAAAACAGAAAAAGCAAAAGGCCAAACAGCATCAGATCCGGAAAATGAAAATGTAACAGGCTCTTCAACAGATGGTGCCGGCAATCATTACTTCTCTATTTCGGACGATAAAAAGAATGAGTATTCATTAAAGATTAGTGTGGACATTGATAATGACGAAACACGTGACGAAGATGTGTATTACTTCTACTTTACCAAGGACGTTGATTTTGATGTCAATAATCAGGGAAGTGATGTCATCACCGGTCCAGGTACAATTACTTTAATTTATGATTCTAAATTAACGCACAGCACTGATGGGCAAAAATTATACAGCATCTGTAACGCCGATCAAGATGCGGCCTATGATTTAACTACATTCAGTAAAGTGAGTACTTCATTGAACGGTAGTAATGAAATACAAATCGGTACCGGAGCAGATTTAGTAAACCAAGGTGATCAGGGTGACCAGGCAGATTGCGGTACCTTCAGAAAAGGGTGGGATAGAGAAAATGGTACAACCTTCAAAAAAGCATCCAACGGTTTTGGTTATGACAATGCAACGCACAATGATTTGGACGAAGAATTTAATAGTGGCATTAACCTAAGCCCTAATGCAGTGGACAATGTCGCCGTAGGTGATCTTTACATTGCTAAATTAAGAGGTGGTAATAACTATGCCATCATCAAGATAACCGGTATTACTGAAGGCACTAATAACTTCATAGAATTTAGCGCAAAGAGAAAATAATATACAGGCTTCAACAGGGTGACGAGATCCTGTTGAAGCCTTTTCCTTTTTAACAAACAATTCCTTTTTACATAAACAAACTACAACTATGAGAAAACTATCTTATTACCTATCTGTGGCTGTACTTGCCACTACTGTTGTCCTGTCATCTTGTAAGAAAAGCGATGATCCTACACCGGATAACTTAACGCCTGATGTGTCATTGACGATGAATCAAACAAACGGCACAGGAACAGCCAATCAAAACCTGACTGTAAAAAACACACAGGGTTCTGCAGTTTTAGAAGTGACTGCTATAACAACAACAAGCAATGACATGAAACGCTTGTATGTTTATAAGACTGAAGATGGTGGAACAACAACAAACATCGGTCTTGACGGATTTAAGCAAGATGGTAACAACAATTACTATTATGATATTCCGAATGACAGCAGAAACAATTTCACTATTAAACGTCGTGTAAATGTTTCTTCCAATACAAACAGAATTACTGATTTGTATCAATTCTACTTTACAAAGGCGAATGATTTCAACGTCTTGTCTCCAGGATCTAATGTGATTATCGGTCCAGGAACTATCACATTGATCTATGATGTAGATTTATCAACCAGCAAAGCAGATCAAAAATTGTATAACATCTGTTCAAGTCAATTCCCATCTGCTTATAACCTTCAAACTTTATCAGGCGTCTCTGCTACAGCCGCTCAAGGAACCGGAATAATCACTGTAGGCAGTGGTGCTGATTTCGCGCAACAAACAGGTATTGCGGCCTGTGGTACATTTAATGGCTGGGTAGGTCAAAATGGTACAACTTTCGTAAAGGCAGGTTCTAGCTTTGATTATTCTAATGCTACACGTAACCTTGCTACCACTACCTATACTAGCGGAACAGCAGTATCTACTGTGACAGGAGTATCAGTTGGTGATATTTATGTTGCGAACGTTAGAGGTGCAGGTAATTATGCAGTAATAAGAATTACTGCAGTAAATAGCACAACATCTGATAATGATGACAATTACGTATTTGACGTGAAGAAATAAGTTCACACTTTCAAAAAGGCCTATCTTCAATTCATTGATAGATAGGCCTTTTTGTTTTTATGCTTTTTATAAAGAGGATTTTTTTCTACAATTTTTCAAAAGTGAAATGCTGAATTGCTATCTTGATTCCCTGCTTAATTTAATGTTAATCTAAACGAATGATAGCAATGAAAAAACTAATGAATTATGCGTCCCTTTTATTTATAGGAGCAACAGTTGTTTTGTCTTCTTGTAAAAAATCAGATGATCCTGTTCCATCATCTAATCCAGACGTTAAAGTAACCATGAATGAAACGGATGGTACTGGTGGAGCAACTAATACAATTGGAGTAAAAAATGACCGCGGATCGGTTTTGATGCAAGTAACAGCCGTTACTGCTACCAACAATGACATGAGTCGCTTATATGTTTATGTAAAGAAAGATAACGGTGCTTACCAATCTGTTGGATTTACAGGTTTTACAACGGATGGCAATGACCAGTATTACTACGACATTCCAAATGCTAACAGGAATAACTTTACATTGGATATGTCTCCTTCGGTTGAAACGAATACTTCTAGAGTAACAGATGAGTACTATTTCTTCTTTACATCAGGTTCAGCTTTTGATATAAACAATCAGACCAACGTTAAGCTGGGTCCAGGTAAAATTACAGTACGATATAACCCGCTTGAGTTAGTGAAGTCTGGCCAAAAACTGTACAGCATATGCGCAAGTACTGGCAACAATGCGGCTTATAACATTGAAGCATTAGCAGGAGTAACAACAAGCGTAAATTCAATCACCGGCGCTATTACGGTTACGGGAACGAATGCAGATGCTGTTAACATGTTAGGTACTGCTACTAATTGCGGCTCTAGTGGTTCTTTCAGCAACGGATGGATTGGTCAAAACAGCACGACGTTTATAAAAAGCAATGCTTTTGTATTTACAAACGCTAACATGAACAGTACGATAACAGCATACAATAACGGCGGTTCTTCTACTAGCACTGTGTCAGGTGTTGCAACGGGTGATGTTTACATCGCTAAGTTAAAAGGCGGCTCTAATTATGCTGTGCTTAAAATAACAAACGTCTTTGACGGTGCAGGCAACAATGATTACATCGAGTTTGAAGTATACAAATACTAACAACTACTACAGATAAATGAGTTAGAAAGGGCCTTCTTATGAAGGCCCTTTTTTTGGCTAATTTTGTAAACATATTTTTTATATCTTTACTATTATAATGTTTTAGACTAATTACTATCATGAGTTTATCAGGAAACGGTTTTGTTATGTTATGGGTCTGCTTAGGATCATTGTTGACAGCATGCACTGTTTCTAAAGATCCAATACCCGACGGGCATCCGAATGCCAAGGTTTATACTTCTGTGATCAACACAATTAATATGGGTAAAGTGAATGTTGTCGATTCTGTAAAAGCAGGCAGTGAAGTGGTGAAGTTAAGATTGGATGTGACAGGAGCCACAGCAGCTAAGTATATTTACATAGTATACGCTACAGATAACGGGGCGTTTTTACCACTACCGGTTCCTACTACCGTCAATGAATTCGGAACTTTTGCAGGAGGAAATTCAAGTACCTTTTCCTTGAAAGTGCCGGATCTTACCAGTTTTACGATAGATATATTTGTGAGCGTTCGCAATACCAGTGTTGCGTTGAATGATGTTTATAAAGTATGGATTACTGACAGCATTGGATCATTCACCAGACCAACTTATAAAAGAACATTAGGCACAGCAACGTTTAATTTGCTTTACAAACCGGTATCTCTTCCGGATACCTACACCATTGGCACAACGTATTTAGGCAGTCAATCGTCAAGAAACTATGGCAGCTTTATCGCTACAAGTACTCAGATTGTCGCTATGGATTCAACCGCTTATGCGCAGTCTCCCCAATCTGCGGATATCCAATTGGTCACTCTGACTTCGGGTAAAAAAGACAATAACAATACAAGTCTTTGGTTGTATTCTCCTGCGGATGTTACGCTCGCCAATCCTGCAGTGAGCGGGCAAACCGATTTTGTATTGCCGACGCTGGAAACTCCAAACACAACTTATTTCGATGCCTATTCAGGTACTACTGTGTTTGATAGCATCACGACTTCAACACTTCTTGCGTTGCCTAATCCGACGAAGAAGAGCATTGAAGCCCTTACAAATGGCGTATATGTTTTCCAAACACAGCAAGGGAAAAAAGGTCTTATCAAAGTGAACTCTACAGCCACTACCACCACTATTGGCGGTGTCGGTTCTACTACCGGTCAGAATGCGAGCGTGTCTGTAAAGGTTTTGAATTAAGACTATTTGGTAGTCTTTCGGCCAAATTTTTCATTGGCTTTTTGTTGAATAATATCCTGCACCGGGCGTTTTTCGATTTTACTTTCCAGCCAAGAGATGATGTCAAAGTAAATGAAAGCACGTTTTTCGTAGGCGCTGTTAACAAGTAGCAACATTTGCGATTTCAGTTTTACGAAACGTTCCATCAAATCTTCTTCTTCTACTTCTGTACTTAAATTTTTCAAGAAGTTCAAAATGAATTTTTGAAACAAGTGCAAATCGTCTTTCTTTAATAAAAAGCGATAGGTAGAAATAATGTAGTGATTGATGATGTCATAGTTGCCTAATTCGTAGTGACAAATCAAATTGATAATCCGCGCGAAAGAGTGGATGTCTTCCCGTATATCTACGACCGGTTGATTCACAATTCGATTGAGCCATTTGATGGTCATCTTATAATTACTAGCACCGAGGTACATACAAGCGATCTTATAGGTCAATACGAGTGAAGAATGTAAGTCTAATAAATCAATCAGCTCATTCAATTCTTTTTGGTGTTCATCCACTACTTTCGTCAAGCCTTCATCGAACCTGCCTGTCATGAAATAGCGATTGATCTCGTGCATGTAATAGTACTTGAGCAAAGTGATCCGCATGCTTTCATTGATGTGAAAGGAAGGATTGCGGCTGATGGAATGCAGCTTGCGGTTGGTTTGCACAAACTCTACGTAGCGAAACAAACGGTGCTCAACGATCAACAGTTGGTTCAATGCTTTAATGTAGGCTTCCAGCGAAGAGTTGATGATGTGAGGGTTCTCATCAAACAACTGCACGAGTTTATGCGCAAAAAGGTGTCCGTTTTCAAAATCCTGTGTGAAAAGAAAATAACCGGCAAACAAACGGTACAAGTGAATCTTCTCACTCAATGATAAATCTTCTTCCTGATAGGCCGGTAAATTATTGTAGAAATATTCTTTTACACGGGTGTAATCTTGTTCGTCACGAATAAACCCTAATCGGGTATAGAAAGAGTTAAGCTTGATGGACAAGTTGGCAAAGGTTTGTATGTTGTTGATGCGCTGGCTGAGTAAGCGCACATCATGGATCAGCGCATCTACGCGTTCTTCCAAATCAGGACCGATGGTTTGCAATAAGACACCACGCTCCATTTTAAGAATCTCTAATTGTTGTTCCAGGTTTTCCTGTAAGGCTGCCAGTTTACGAGCTTTCTTTAAAGCAGAAAGCCCTTGACTGTATAGTCTGCGTTCAAAAAGGATCTGAGCGAAATCAATTTGCTCCCGGATTTGCAAATCAATGATCTTGGGTGAATTGTATAAACGTAAGGCTTGAAGAATCTTCTGGTAGAGGTAAGCTTTCTGATTCGCCAGCTGTTCGGCTTTTATTTCGGGAACTTGCTTCAGCAATTTGCTCTCATCGTACTCCTCTACCTTATTCAAATGATTGAAAAGCTTCACCACTTTCTTATCTTCTGCATTGCCAGAATTGCCGATCAACATAGAAAAGTGCCGCTTTTCATTTTTGCTGAGCGAATGAATCAATTCGTAAACCGGTAAGTTTCTGCTTTTTGACACCGTAAGTTTTTTGGTTTTAGACTACTGTTTTTCAACAGTTTAAATATAGTAAATAGTTCTATAAAACCGTATATCATAGCCTTATTGTATTTTAGCTTAGCCATCGTATCAATATTTATTATAAATACTTGATTAATAATAATTTATATTTGTTGTTAAGGCGATAAAAAACGTATATAAAAGAAAAAATACCCTATGAATGCATTGAAACTCGCATATCTTTGTTTCATAACAATTTAAAAGAAATGTCGTCAGCAGTTAAAATGAACGGTGCAGCAGCCTTAGTCAAATGCTTGGAAAGCATGGGAGTGGAATATGTCTTTGGATATATTGGAGGTGCAGTGTTGCCGGTGTTTGATGCTTTGTATGACTCTTCTATCAAATTGATTATCACTCGTCACGAACAGGGTGCTACACACATGGCAGATGGTTATGCTCGTGTGACTGGCAAGCCGGGTGTGGTGCTGGTAACAAGTGGTCCGGGTGCAACGAATGCTGTAACCGGCATGTTGACTGCTCAAATGGATTCTGTTCCAATGATTGTATTGACGGGACAAACCATTACTCCTTTGTTGGGTATGGATGCTTTCCAGGAAGCAGATACGTTTGGCTTAAGTCTTCCGGTGGTGAAGCACAATTACCTGGTTCGTAATACGGCTGATATTCCTCGCATTGTACGGGAAGCATTTATGATCAGCACAACCGGTAGACCGGGACCTGTGTTGGTAGACCTTCCAAAAGATATTACCTCTGCGCCTTTTACCGGTGATTTTGATGCTAAGCCTTATACGCCAGGCTATGTAGCTCACAGAGCAGTAGATAAAGAGTCAGTAGAAAAATTAGCAGAATACTTAAATGCTTCGCAAAGACCTTTGTTGCTGGTTGGACATGGAGCCATGATTGCCGGCGCTTCGGAAGAAGTAATGGAGTTGGCAACAAAAATGAATGCGGCGGTAACCAATACTTTATTAGGTAAAGGATGTTTTCCTGAAACGCATGAATTGTCGCTGGGTATGTTGGGCATGCACGGTACAGCGTATGCGAACAAAGCGGTATTGGAATGCGACTTGATCATTTCGATCGGTTCTCGTTGGGACGATAGAATAAATGGCAACCCGAAAAAATTTGCTCCACAGGCGAAGAAATTACACATAGACATTGATCCAGCAGAGATTGGAAAAATAGTAATACCGGATGCATACGCAATCGGCGATGCGAAGGAAGTGTTACAAGCTTTGTTACCATTGATTCAACCGAAAGACGGTAAACAATGGATCAGTCGTACCAACGAGTTCAAGAGAAATTTCCCCTTGCATTATCAAAAGAGTAATCCATTACGTGCACAGTATGTGATCGATGAAATCTATCGCTTGTCGGAAGGTAAGGGTATTGTGACAACAGATGTTGGTCAGCACCAAATGTGGGCAGCGCAATTTTATCTCAGTGATAAAGCAGATACCTGGTTGTCTTCAGGTGGTGCCGGTACGATGGGTTTTGGATTCCCTGCTGCATTGGGTGCTCAGTTGGGCAAGCCGAATGATTTAGTGATTGCCATAGTTGGAGACGGCGGTTTTCAGATGACGTTAGCGGAATTGTCAACAGCGGCTATTCACAAATTGCCTGTTAAGATATTGGTCATTGATAACAAGTACTTAGGTATGGTACGTCAATGGCAGGAGTTGTTTCTGGATTCGCGCTATTCAGGTATTGACTTAGAAGGCAATCCTGATTTCATAAAATTAGGAGAAGCGTATGGTGTGAAAGGATTTCATGTCGACAAAGTGGAAAATCTGGAATCGGTATTAAAAGCTGCATTAGCATACAACGATGGACCTTGTGTCATTCATGCTGAAGTAGTGAAAGAAGATAATGTTTACCCAATGGTTCCTGCCGGTCAGTCGCTGGAGAATATGATCCTTGAACCGCCGACGGTGAAAATGGAAATGCCAGAGGGTAGTACCTAAAATATTTCGACACCCGTAACGACTCTAAATCTATTACACACATTAAAAATAACATATGAAAAACATTCATTTTGTAGCAGAAATCATCCAAACTCAAGGCGTATTGTTAAGAGCAGGATTGGTATTGGAACGCAGAGGGTTTGTATTGGAAGCATTGGAAACGTTTGAATCCCAAGGCAGAACTTTCCTAAATATCCGTGTTAAAGGAGAAGAAGAAAAGAAAGAGCAAGCCATCAAGCAATTGGCTAAACTCATTGATTTGATTTCTATACAAGAAGCAACAGGATTGGAACTGGAAAACTTCGAAAAGGAGTTTCAACCAGTTACAATGCTTGCATAAGTAAAAAACAGATTTCATAGAAGCCTGTCGTTCACATTCCGTAAATTAGGGGCGTGAAAAGACAGGCTTTATTTTTTATTTTTTGTACGCAGGTACTTTTGTCCAGTATATCGTACGGACAACGTGTAGCTATTGTATTGAGCGGAGGCGGTGCGAAAGGACTGGCATACATCGGTGCACTGAAAGCATTAGAAGAAAATGGAATTCCGATTGACTACATTGTTGGAACTTCTATGGGCGGATTGGTCGGCGGCTTTTATGCTGCGGGATACAGCCCCCGGGAAATGGAAGAACTGGTCGTATCTCAACGCTTTCAAAACTGGGTGAAAGGCGAATTGGAAGAAGGTGATAAGATCAGAATTTACCAGGAAGACAAAGATCCAGCCATTGTGAATTTTCGGGTAGGCTTTGATACAATTTCGTCTACAAGCATTAAAGCCAATACACTTATAAAAGACCATTGCCTGCGGCTGGCTTTGATGGATGAACTGTCCAGAGCTTCAGCCAAAGCCAATAATAATTTTGATAGTCTTGTAATCCCTTTTCGTTGCGTCACCTCTGAAATTTTCATGCAGAAAGAAGTGATCATCAGCAGAGGTAATCTCAATGAAGCGCTTCGGGCAACAATGGCAGTGCCTTTGTTTTTTTCTCCGCAAAAAATTGATTCGGTTTATCTTTTTGACGGAGGCTTGTACAATAATTTTCCTGTACAAACGGCCAAAGATATTTTCAAGCCGGATGTTGTTTTAGGTTTTAACGTATCGGATAAAGTCTTCAGTGAATACCCCTACAAGGATGCGGATCGTTTTGTCGATACGCGTTTACTCAGTTATTTGTTGTTGTCGAGAAGCGATACGATCCAGCTGGATTCTAATGATGTCTATATTCAACCGGAACTGAGTGCGTACAGTTCTATGGAATTTTCGGAAGCGCAAGGCTTGATTGACGCGGGTTATAAAAGTACGATGGCGAAGATGCCACGAATCAAAGCCGCCATTGCCGAACGTAGAGATAGCCTTTATTATGGTACTCGAAGAGCTGCTTTTCTGAAAGAAGAAAAAGATTATGTGATTGATAAAGTAGAAGTAAGAGGTTTTAAAAACGCCGGAGAATTAGAAAAATTTTTCAAACCGGATACATCCGGTCATTATGCGATGAAATCCATTCGCAATGGATATTTCATATTGGAACAGTCTACTGCGTACGATCATTTTGCTCCTACTCTTACTTATAATAAAAAAACATCTACTTATCAGTTTCATCTCAACCTTAAACACAACAACGATCTCAAAATTGGCTTGGGTGGTGTGATTTCTAACCGTCCGATCAGCTATTTGTTTCTAAGTGTAGAGAAGGATTTCTTTTTCAGGAGAAGGCATAACTTCTACTCCAATGGTTACATCGGTGTGTTTTATATTTCTAACCATACACGTGCACGTATCTATTTCCATACTTACCGCACGACATTTTTGGAAACCTCATTTACTTATAACAAATGGGATTATTATCAAACCAGTAATTTATTGTTGCTGCGTACGGAGAACCAATCTGTCCTGAAACAAAATGAGATCAATGCTAAAATCAGTTTACGTAAAGCAGTACGTAAAAAAGGGATAGCCGGTATCAGTGCGGCTTACATTGGTTCGGAATCTAATTACAGTATTATTTCTGCATTGAATCAAGGCGATACGCTGAGCTATTCTAAGATCCATTTATTTCAGGGACGTATAGAATATGAAAACAGTAAAACCAATCGTATTCAATATGCGTCGAGTGGTTATTTTTTCAATATCGATTTGAATTATTATGCCGGACTTGAACGCTTCGAACCGGGAACATTGGAGAAACAAATCTCCGGTTTGAACTGGGAAAAAGGACACAAGGAAGAAGCAGGAAGAACCTGGGTGGCCTTGCAAATCAAGGTGGGCAAGTATTTTCGTTTGCATAAACGATATACAGTGGGTGTGTTCTCGAAGAATTATTTCTCTACGCAGCCTTTGTTTTTCAATCATAAAGCCTCGGCATTTTATGCCAAACCATTTATGCCGATCATGGATAGTTATACATTGTATTATGAAGACTTCAGATCTGCCAATTTTATAGCAGGAGGATTGGTCAACATATTTACACTGAGAAAAAATTTAGATTTTAGAGCCGAGATACATCCTTTTTATAATCTTAGTCCTGTTGATTTCAATGCCTCATCGGGTGGCGTAGGAGTCGACAAACAATACTTCAATAGTACGCCGGAGTTTCGTTTTATAGCAGCCGGAGGATTTGTGTATCATTTTGTGCTTGGTCCTATTGCAGTACAGGCCACTTATTATGATACTGAAGCGTTAGGAAAATCTAAATTTGGATTTGTAGTACATGCCGGATTTTTATTGAGAAACAAACGTTGGGATGATTAATCAAAACATATAGTAGCATAATGGTATACAGGCAGGAAAAAGTAGTTTTAGTTACAGGAGGAAGTTCAGGAATCGGTAAATCGATTTGTCAACATTTAACTTCTAAAGGATTCAAGGTTTATGGTACAAGCCGCAAAGCGCAGGAAGGGCTTGACTTCCCTTTGTTATCCATTGATGTAACGGATGATCAGTCTGTAAAATCGGGTATCGAAGAGTTGTTGAGAAAAGAAGGACGCATCGATGTATTGATCAATAATGCGGGAATAGGAATGATGGGTGCTGTCGAAGACAGTATTCCCAAAGACAGTTTAAAAGTTTTTGAAACCAATGTATTTGGTCCTTTGCGCACCATGCAAGCGGTATTACCAACGATGCGTGCACAAAAATCGGGACTCATCATCAACATTGGAAGTATAGCAGGATACATGGGTTTACCTTATAGAGGCATATACAGCGCATCGAAAGCTTCCTTAGGGATGATCACAGAAGCGCTGAGAATGGAACTCAGACCCTATAATGTGAAGGCCTGTGTGCTTGATCCGGGAGACTACAGTACCAGCATTGCACAACACAGACAAGTAAGTATCCCGGAACAATCTGCTTACAAATCAAGTGTGATCGCACTGGAGAAAATGATCGATGAAGATGTAAGCAGTTCTTCGGATCCGATGGAAGTGGCTTTACTCATTGAAAAAATAATGGCTACGCCTGAGCCCAAAGTAAGGTACATGTCCGGCAAATTCAAACAAAAATTATCCGTCGCTGTGAAGCATTGGATAGGGGGTAAGTTTTTTGAGAATATATTAGTGAAGCACTATAAGTTGTAAGTAATAAGTGATAAGTAGTAAGTGAACTATTTAGAATATTATTCTTTATTTTTACTTACCACTTACCACTTACCACTTACCACTTCATTTCTTTTGAAAGACAAAGTATATCCCTTTTTATCTGCTTTAGTTAAAGACGCCTTCCGCGTCTACCTGGACCTATTAAAGATCATGATCCCGGTAAGTATTGGTGTGCGGTTGCTACAGCAAACGAATGCCATCGATATACTGGGTAATTGGTTTGCGCCTCTTGCTCTTGCACTAGGCTTGCCTTCCGGTGCGGCGATGGTATGGGTAAACACATTGCTCACCAATATGTATGGAGGAATGATTACTTTTCATTCATTAGATCTGGGGCATACCATGAGTGTGGCGCAGGTTACCGTATTGGCGCAATTGATGTTAGTAGCACATACTTTTCCGATAGAACTTTCAGTGGCGCGCAAAGCAGGCGTTCCTTTACTCTCCATGTTTGCCTGGCGGTTTGTAATGGCCATTGTATCCGCCTGGATGCTTTATCTTTTGCTTTCTTCTTTTCATTTATTGAATGAACCTGTTGCACTGCCTGAAGCGATGGCCTTACCAGGAAATGTGGATGACGGATGGATGATGTGGCTATGGAATGAAGTGCAGCGTTACCTCCTGGTTTTCTTTGTAGTTTTTGCTTTGATGGCTTTGATGCGCGTATTGAAAGCTTCCGGTTTCATAGACGCTTTTAGCCGGTCTCTCCGTCCGGTCATGCGTTGGTTAGGTATCCATGAGTCGGTCATTCCGATCACAGTGGTGGGTATGACGCTGGGTATTTTGTATGGCGGTGCTTTGATGATCGAAGAAACACGTAAACATAACCTGGCATCGAAAGATGTATTTTACGCTTTTTGTTTAATGGGAATTTGTCACAGCATCATCGAAGACAGTTTATTGATGATGACATTAGGTGCCAATGGTTATGTAGTCTTTTTGTACAGGCCTGTCTGCGCGCTTCTGACATTATTCATTGTTGTCCGTTTATTCAATTTACTTCCTCCCCAATTATCAAAATGGATCATGCAGAGGAAATAGAATTTCACATACGTGAACAAACGTTGATTGCCCGTGCAGCGGCTTTTTTTCTAAAGGGACAAAAGGTCGCCATTGTTATAGGCAACACTATTCATTTGCACGGAACAAAGGAAGTCGAACTGCTTGCAACGATCACCTGGCTAAGGCATGAACTCAGGCATGTTCAGCAATACCGACAGCATGGCAAGTTCTTGTTTTTAGCAAAATACGGCTGGGAGAGCCTTCGAAATGGGTATCGGAACAACCGTTATGAGATCGAAGCGAGAGAAGCCGAAGGTGTATCGGGGTTTGAAAAAAAATTTAAAGTGGTTAGCCGAAGGAGGAGCGGATGACTACAACTAACCACTGGTGATTACTTACTAAATCTTTCGAAATTAGAGAAGAAAAACCCTGCTTCGATCAATGCATTTTCATCGGAGTCAGAACCGTGAATCGCATTGTATTCCAAAGATTTGGCATACAGCTTACGAATTGTACCGGCATCTGCATTTTCAGGATTGGTGCTTCCAATTAAAGTACGGAAGTCAGCAACTGCATTGTTTTTCTTTAAAACAGCTGCAATAATTTTTCCTGAAGACATAAAATCTACAAGCATCTTGTAAAAAGGTCTGTCCGCATGGATTTCATAAAATTGCGAAGCATACACATCAGACAAGCGAGTCATTTTTAGCGCCACGATTTCGAATCCCGCTTCTTCAATTTGTTTCAGGATGGCTCCTGAATTGCCATTTGCAACAGCATCGGGCTTGATCATTGTAAAGGTTAATGTTCCTGTCATTTTTTCTAATTTTGTAGCAAATTAAAAAGATTTCAGAATTATATTCATAAATTGAGTTCGAAACGGTCATAAAACAATCTGGCCAAGCCACAATGCCATTTTGAAACATCCGTTATTGTATTAATTATCAGGCAGCATGCAGGATTTGTCCGAGCTTGGCCAGTTATTGGCTACTCCCAAAAAAATAATTATCACTACTCACCAAAAGCCCGATGCGGATGCACTGGGCTCATCTTTGGCGTGGTGTCGCTATTTGATCAAGAAGGGGCATACCGCTACAGTCATTACCCCTACTGATTATCCACAATTTTTGGAATGGATGCAGGGCAACGACGATGTGATTGTATTCGGAGACAAGACAGAGGCGGCATCTGAAGAATTGATCAAAGAAGCCGATGTGATTTGTTGTCTTGATTTTAATGCCTTGGCTAGAATCGGCACTTTAGGAGAACTGGTAAAAAATGCCTCCGCCAAAAAAGTGCTCATTGATCATCACCTGGCTCCGGAAAATTTTGCAGATCTTGTTTTTTCAGATACGAAAGCAGCCGCTACAGCCGTTTTGATCTACGATTTGATAGTCGGCCTGGGCGACAAAGCTTTTCTCGACATCTACATTGCAGAATGTATTTATGCCGGAATCATGACGGATACCGGATCTTTCCGATACCCTTCCGCTGACCGCAGAGTACACCTGATCGTTGCAGATCTGATGTTGTTTAACCTGGATAATGCCAGGATACACCGTTTGATCTTTGATACGAGCACAGAAGAAAGATTAAGATTCTTAGGTTATGCCTTGTCGGAAAGATTGTATGTATTGAATGAATACTATACTGCTTTCTTCACTATTTCAGCAAAGGATCTGGAGCGTTTTCACTCTCAGACAGGAGATACAGAAGGATTGGTAAACTATGCGCTTTCTATGGAAGGCATTGTATTAGCAATCTTGCTCATCGAACGGGAAGATGGTGTAAAAGTATCATTCCGTTCCAAAGGAGAATTTTCAGTGAGTGAATTTGCCCGCAGGCATTTCAACGGAGGAGGACATCGCAATGCAGCCGGCGGTATTTCAGATGTTGGTTTTTCAGAAACAGTAAAAAGATTAATGGATATTTTGCCTACGTATAAAGAACAATTATTAGAAAACTATAGAAAGGAAAAGTTTGTATGTTAAAAAACACCGCAGTTATTTTTACCATTTTTTGTGCAGCATGGATGCTGAACTCTTGTGACTCTAAAAAAAGCACACCCTCTGGATTGAAGTATAAAATCATTAAAGACTCGGTAGGTCCTACCGGAGAACTGGAAGGTTTTGTGATGTTCGATTACCTGATCAAGACTTCAAAAGATTCTACTTTATTTAGCTCTTTTGAAGCGGGACAACCTGTTCCTTCGCCAATTAGCAAACCGACTTACAAAGGATGTATCTTCGAAGCATTCCAGGTTCTTTCTGAAGGAGACAGTGCAGTTTTCGTTGTACAAGCCGATTCGTTTTTCTTGAAGACAATGGGCGGAGACAAAGTACCGGATAAAGTAGATCCTAAAGATCAGTTGAACTTTACCATCAAGGTGCGCAAAATGTACAGTAAAAAGCAGGTAGAAGAAGAGAGAAAGAAAGCGGAGATGCAAAATCAGCAAAGCATGGAAATGGCGATGACTCAAATGAAAACAGATTCTACGATCATTGCTGATTACTTAGCTAAAAACCATATCAAAACTCAAAGAACTCCTCAGGGCGTACACCTTGATTTCAAAAAAGTCAATAAGCAAGGTATCAATCTGATCAAAGGAGATTCTGTACAGGTTAATTATGTATTGAAGCTTTTGGATGGAACGGAAATTGAAAACTCAAAAGGACATCCTTTCACGTTGGCATTAGGCTATGGACAAGTGATTCCAGGATGGGAAGAGGCCTTATTACAAATGAAGAAAGGAGAAAAAGCAGTGGTTTATATACCAAGTCCGCTGGCTTATGGTGAACGCGGTAACCGTGGCATTGCTCCCAACACGATATTGGTATTTGAAATCGAAGTATTAGACTAAACAAAAAACAATACAGCTATTATGAAAACACTTTTTATTCTCCTGGTGCTTTGTATGCCTTTTATGGCTATGGCTCAGACGGCAAAACAATTCAAGAAGGTTCCGGAAACAGGCTTGCAATACCATTTCTTTAAAGATGTAAAAGGAACGAATGCTATGCCTGATAATGTGATCAAAGTAAATTTCCAAATGTATACGTCTACAGATTCTTTGCTGAGAGATACATGGAAAGAATCCGGTGCTATCACAGCATACGCTCAAAAGTCTGCTTACAAAGGCAGTCTGGAAGAAGCATTTCTACTGATGTCTGTCGGTGACAGTGCCGCATTTTTGCTGAGTGCTGATTCCATGTTTGAAAAAGCAATTCGTGCGCCAATGCCGGAGTTCATTAAAAAAGGAAGCAATTTCAGGTTCATCGTTAAAATGGAAGGGGTCTACACCAAAACGGAATACGAAGAATTGGTGAAGAAAGAAGAATCAGAATTGGTCGGCAAAGAAGACAAAACCATTCAGGATTACATGACGAAAAATAATTTGAAAGGTGTAAAACAGCCTTCAGGTTTATACTATGTCCAAACGCAACCGGGCACAGGTGCAAGAGCGGAAGCAGGTAAATCTGTAACGGTACACTATACCGGAAAATTATTGAACGGTACCAAGTTCGACAGTTCGGTAGACAGAAACGCACCGTTTGATTTTGCCTTGGGTCAAGGTCAGGTGATCAAAGGATGGGATGAAGGAATTGCTTTGATGAGTGTAGGAGAAAAAGGAATCTTGCTTATTCCTTCTGCCTTAGGTTATGGTACGAGAGGTGCCGGCGGTTCTATCCCTCCAAATAGCATTTTGATTTTTGACGTAGAGTTATTGGGCGTAAAATAAAAACGATGAACAAGCTTTTCTTCTTTTTATTGCTGACTACCTTTTCGATCGGCTGGGCTCAGGCACAGTACGACACATTGAAGACAGCGTCTGGTTTGAAGTATGTCGTACTCAAAAAAGGCACAGGAGCTCAACCGGTAAAAGGACAAAAGGTTAAAGTCAATTATACCGGCAAATTACCCAACGGAAAAGTATTTGATACGACGCTGAAAGGTCCATCGGGTCCTTTTCAATTTAAGATCGGAAACCGGGAAGTCATTCCGGGATGGGACGAAGGATTTCTGTTGATGCATGTAGGAGAGAAAGGAATTTTATTTATACCAGCCAATCTTGCCTACGGTTCACACGGTGTTCCGGACGAAGAGAATCCGGGTCAGTACATCATTCCGCCGAATGCGGAGCTGATGTTTGAGGTGGAGCTGATAAGTATAAAATAAGGTACGAGCTAGGACTAAATAATTCCAATCATCATTATAAATAAAAAAGCCCTGTCATTTGACGGGGCTTTTTTATTATATCAGAAAAGGAAATGAGGACTTTTCGTACCTCCTAGCTCGTACCTTCAATTATCCATTCATCGAGATCAAGAACTCGTTGTTGTCTTTTGTCTTCGCCATTCTGTCGATCAGGAATTCCATGGCTTCGATAGAGTTCATGTCAGACATGTACTTACGAAGGATCCACACACGAGACAATTCGTCTTTGTCCATCAACAAGTCTTCACGACGCGTACCGGATGCCGGAACATCGATAGCAGGGTAAACACGTTTGTTGGCTAGTTTTCTGTCCAGTTGAAGTTCCATGTTACCCGTACCTTTGAATTCTTCAAAGATTACTTCGTCCATTTTAGAACCTGTTTCAATCAGCGCAGTAGCGATGATGGTTAATGAACCACCGTTCTCTACGTTACGTGCTGCTCCGAAGAAACGCTTCGGTCTGTGTAAGGCGTTAGCATCCACACCACCTGATAATATTTTACCGGAAGAAGGAACTACGGTATTGTATGCTCTGGCCAGACGAGTGATCGAGTCTAACAGGATCACTACATCGTGACCACACTCTACCATTCTCTTTGCTTTTTCTAAAACGATGTTGGAGATTTTTACGTGACGGTCAGCTTGTTCATCGAACGTAGAAGAAATCACTTCTCCTCTCACGCTTCTTGCCATATCCGTTACTTCTTCCGGACGTTCGTCGATCAACAAGATGATCAGGTAAACTTCCGGATGGTTTTCTGCAATGGCATTGGCAATTTCTTTCAGGAGAACGGTCTTACCACTTTTAGGTGGTGAAACAATCATACCTCTTTGTCCTTTGCCAATCGGAGCGAACAAATCCAATACGCGGGTAGAAATGTTGTTCGGTGCACCGCGTTTGCTGCTCAGGTGTAATTTTTCGTCCGGGAATAAAGGAGTTAAAAATTCAAACGGAATACGGTCTCTGATTTCATCGGTTGTTTTACCGTTTACTGATTCCACTTTCAAGAGCGCGAAATATTTTTCACCTTCTTTCGGAGGACGAACGTGTCCATGAATCGTATCACCCGTTTTTAAACCGAATAGTTTTACCTGTGAAGGCGAAACGTAAATATCGTCCGGACTAGCCAGGTAGTTGTAATCGGCTGAGCGGAGAAAGCCATAGCCTTCCTGCATCATTTCCAATACACCGGTATTTTCAATCAAACCGTCGAATTCCTTTACATTTAAATTTGGTTTTCTAGGTTTGAAACCTTCTCTTTCCTCGCGTGCTTGTTCAAAGCTTGTTTCTCTGATCGGCGCAGCAATAGGCTCGTCAGAAATAATATGTTTGGGAGTTGATTCGTAGCTTGGAGTTTCAAATGTGTCCTGCGAAGGGGATGCAAAAGTTTCGGCAGGTAAATCTTTAACGTTTTCGCGTTTCATGCGTGTACGTTTTTTCAAATCTGTTTTCTCTTCCGGCTCTGCGCCTTCTTCGGTAGGGGCAACAACGTTTGCACGTTTAAAAGTAGATTTGCTCTCAGTGGGTTTGGGGGCCTTTTCTGGCATAAGTGCTTGATGGTCTAAAATTTTGTAAATAAGCTCTCCTTTTTGGAGTTTTTTGAAGTTGGGAACTTCTAGTTTTTCGGCAATTTCTCGTAATTCTGAAAGTAGCTTGAGGTCTAATTCTTCAATGTTGTACATAAAATAAAATAATTAATTAAATAGATTCAGGACGAAGCCTTAAATCTGGCGGGAGGTGTAAAGGCGATAAATCAATAAATCCAGTGAGTTGTATTCTAAGAGGTGTGAACCAAAGAATGTTCAGCTTTGCATTTGGTATTGCAATAATAAACCGATTTATACTATAAGTCAATAGTCTAGGTAATATTACTGCAAATAGTTATTATTTATAAAATTCGGCCATTTTCTCTAACTTGTGTCCGACAATACAAATATACGATATGTTACCCATTAATCTTATAAGAGAACAGAAAGATGCTGTTGTTGCTGGTTTACGTAAAAAACACTTAAAAGATGCCGAAAAGCTCATAGATAGTGTGATTTTGCTGGATCAGAAGCGCAGGGAGATACAACATAAAACAGACGCTTTATCTGCTGAAGCCAATGGTTTGGCCAAACAAATAGGCGAATTGATGAAGTCAGGCAAGAAGGAAGAAGCAGAAGTATTGAAAGGCAAGACGGCAGAGAACAAATCTTTGCTGAAGGAATTGCAAGATCAATTGACCGCTCTGGAAGAAGAAGTGATGGCTATTCTGGTACGCATTCCCAATGTGCCGAGTCCTGAAGTACCCGAAGGAAGAACACCGGAAGAGAATGTAGAAGTCTATAAAGCGGGCAGCATACCGGTATTGTCAGATCAAGCCAAACCTCATTGGGAGCTGATCAAAGAATATGACATCATCGATTTCGAGTTGGGCAATAAAATTGCCGGTGCCGGTTTTCCTGTCTATAAAAACAAAGGCGCTAAGCTACAGCGTGCCCTGATCAATTTCTTTTTGGACGAAGCTACAGCAGCGGGATACATAGAGATCCAACCACCGATATTGGTCAATGCCGCATCGGGTTTTGCTACCGGACAATTGCCAGACAAAGACGGTCAGATGTACCACGATGCGACCGATGATTTGTACCTGATTCCAACGGCGGAAGTTCCGATTACCAACTTATACAGAGATGTGATCTTGAAAGAAGATCAGTTGCCGGTAAAAAATGTAGGTTATACACCATGCTTCAGAAGAGAAGCCGGTTCCTGGGGTGCAGATGTGAGAGGCTTGAATCGCTTGCATCAGTTTGACAAAGTAGAAATTGTGCAGATCTCAAAGGCAGAAAATTCTTATGCTATATTGGAAGAAATGAAAGCGCATGTCACGTCATTGTTGACAAAGCTTGAACTTCCTTTCCGTATTTTGAAATTGTGCGGGGGCGATATGAGTTTCACTTCTGCTTTGACATTTGATTTTGAAGTGTATTCAGCGGCACAGAAAAGATGGTTGGAAGTGAGTTCTGTAAGTAATTTTGAAGTCTATCAAGCCAATCGTTTGAAGTTGCGTTATAAGAATACAGAAGGAAAAATTCAATTGCTGCACACGCTGAATGGCAGTGCCATGGCCTTACCTCGTATTGTAGCAGCACTATTGGAGAATAACCAAACGGCTGATGGTATCAAGCTTCCCAAAGTATTGCATACTTATACCGGGTTTGAAAAAATCTAAGAAGATATTAAATCAAAAGGAGAAAGGCCGCATAGTAGGAATACTCATGCGGCCTTTTTATATTTTTTCGTGACTCAGCACCGTCATAAAAAAGACACACTGAGGCCCAAATCTTTTGGCCAGACTGCTTTGGTGAATCCCTTCTAATTCTTCCTGAAAAAGGTCGAGCATGGCCATGTTATCAAATGGAAACTGAACAGCGAAACTCACCTGGTCCTCATCGGCGGCATGGTTGATCCGGTAGACTCTGAAATCGGGCGTTCTGAATGCAATGCTTTGTGAGAAAGCATCTTCTTTCAACCAATTCTTCCAGGCCTCCTCGTTATTTTTGGTAGTGATATAGGTTGTATTGAGAATAAACATTGGTGCTTAAATCATTTTTTTGCATTATTGGTTAAATTAATTGGATTGTCAAATAACTTTATATAAATATACAACGTATATTCTCCGATCAACGAGTATTTGGTTTTTTAAAATCTAGTTTAACATGTACACCGACAAAAAAGTAAACCTTAACAAAGCACTTTCCGTAATGTCTATCCTCTTTTTCATGTGGGGACTTATTACAGTGCTAAACATTGCTTTGACAAATGAGTTGAGCGATGTTTTCCGTTTAACTCCCTTTCAGGCTCTATTCATTCACGTAGCATTTTACAGTACGTACTTTATAGCAGGATATCCTTCTGGTAAAATCATAGACAAAATCGGATTTCGTAAAGGTCTTTTAGCAGGAACATTATTGGCAGCCACTGGTTGCTTTTTGTTTTACCCAGCGGCAGGTTTTAGGTCTTTCCCACTTTTCATCATTGCATTGGTGATTGTCGCAACGGGCTTTACCCTTTTGCAAACTTCAGCTAACCCATATGTATTGTTGGTAGGTGAAAGACAAACATCGGCTTCTCGTTTAAGTTTGATCGGTGCATTCAACTCATTAGGTACTTTCCTTGCTCCTTTATTGGCTGCGGGTGTTTTTTATAACATAGCGGGTTTCAATCCTGACGATTTTGGTTTGTTGTCACCGGCAGAAATAGACAGCGCTAAAGTCAACTATGTACAAATTCCTTATTTGATCCTTGGCGGACTTTGGTTATTGATTAGTGCATTGGTATACTTCGCTAATTTGCCAAGCATTCAGACTTCAGCAGTAGAACCCAACATTAAATCAGACAAACCTATTACGAACGAATTGCAGGTAAAGCACTTTGTATTGGGTATGATTGCCATCTTTGCTTACGTAGGTGCGGAAGTGGCGATAGGACAATTTATATACAGACAAGATCCTGGTTTCTCACAACACTATTGGGGATTGGCTATGATCGGCCGTTTCATCGGTGCTGCTGCTCTCATTAAATTAAGCCCGCGTAAATTGGTCATGGTAAATACACTTGGAGCAATTTTGATGATCTTGTTCTACCTGATGTTTACCGGTGGAGAACATACGATCTTGTTCCTTGTATTGATCGGCTTGTTTAACTCTATTCTATGGCCTTGTACCTTTATGTTGGCCATTGACGGCTTGGGTAAGTTCACAGAAGAAGGTTCTTCTTATTTGATCATGATGATTCTAGGTGGTGCAGTAATTCCATTGTTGTTCATGAACATTGTTACGCTACCTTCGATGTCTGTCGCTGCCGGCTTATCTATCATACTGGCTTGCTACGCTTACATCTTCTACTACGGACTAAAAGGTTCGAGATACGAGAAAAGAACCAACCTGTACTAGGTTAATACATACCTCACGGATTAAAAGTCTCCCGCTGTTTAGCGGGAGACTTTTTTTGTTTATACAGAGACGTTAGCGACGAGCTAGGAGGGACCAGGAACGATTTGATAAGAGAAGTAAGTAGAACGTAAGACGTAGGTGAGATCACTAGCTGTCTTGCCCCTAATTCCTTGAAGGGAGCTTTAAAGAAAGAGAAACAGAAAGAAAAATACTGTCACTCACCCCTCTTTCTCTTTCTGTTTCTCCTTCTTTATAAAGGGTTCTCTTTCTCCCTACTCATCAACATCAGGTCCCCTTTAGGTGATTTAGGGGTTAGACAGCAAGAAATGAATTGTTGCTCTTGCTACATACTCATGACTGACAAGTCCCTTTAGGTGATTTAGGGGCAAGACAGCTAGTGAAAAGTATAGAGGAGAAGTATTCCCGACAAAACTAATGACTTATGAACAGCTCTTAGCAGCGTTGGAGCCCTTTAATCTATGCGTCCCTCGTCCCTCCTGGCTCGTTCCTGTCTATGTCTATGTCTATGGGGCAAAAAAAAACACGGACCGAAGTCCGTGTTTTAAAGCTTTACATCACAAAGATGTTATGCTTGTGGTGCGCTACTAGCTACTTTTTTAGCAGCTTTTTTCTTAGCAGCTTTTTTCTTTGGAGCAGCTTTCTTAGCAGCTTTCTTAGCTACTTTTTTAGTTGCTTTTTTAGCTACTTTCTTAGCAGCTTTTTTAGCTACTTTTTTAGTTGCTTTTTTAGCTACTTTCTTAGCAGCTTTCTTAGCTACTTTCTTAGTTGCTTTTTTCGCTACTTTTTTCTTAGCAGCTACTTTTTTCTTTGCAGCAGGTTTCTTAGCTGCAGATTTCTTAGAAGTTTTAGCTTTTGCCATGGTCTCCTCCTTTTTTGTAATTAAATAATTAGTTAAAAAATACTTGACTAAATCTATTTCAATAATATGTAAATTATTTTAAACTTCCAAACAACTCTTTATGCAAAAAATTATCTACACCCATTTTTTTTTCGGGAGAATGAGATTTAAACGGGTTATAGCTCTTCATCTAAAAAACAAACCTTCTGTAGTACCAGTAAAATCAATGGCTACAGAAGGCTGTGTATAAAGTTGGTTTTTTTAGGGCCTAAACTTGCAAACTGGTCTCGGCTGAAAAAATTTCTACCTGATTTTTCAAAAGGTCGTCAAAAACTTCTCTTTTCCTGATCAAAAAGTCTTTTCCATTCAAGATTAAAACCTCCGCGGGGCGAAAACGACTGTTATAATTCGAGCTCATACTGAATCCATAAGCGCCGGCATTTTTTAGCGCGATAATATCGCCTTCTTTGGCTTCGCTGATGTCTAGGGCTTTCCCGAAGGTGTCGGTTTCGCAAATGTATCCTACAACGTTATATTTTTTCTGTTTTCCGGTCGGATTGCTCACATTAAAGATCGAATGGTATGCTCCGTACATCATCGGACGGATCAAATGGTTCAATCCGGAGTTTACTCCGATGAAAGTACAGGCGGGAGTCTCTTTAATCACTGTACAGGTTGTCAAAAGCAATCCTGATTCGCTTACTAAGAACTTTCCGGGCTCAAACCAAAGCTCTAATTCCCTTCCATAAGCAGCGCAGAAGGCTTTAAAGGCACTGCTCATCTTCTTTCCGAGCTCTTCGATGTCTGTGGCATGATCTCCTTCTTTGTAGGCGACTTTAAATCCACTTCCAAAGTCGATGAAAGAGAGTGAAGGATAATCTTTCGCCACCTTGAACATGATTTCAGCTGCACTCACGAACGCATCTGCTGATTTGAAATCAGAACCACTGTGTACATGGATACCTTCGACGTTGAGCTTGTATTGAGCCACGATGTCCAGTATATTTTGCTCTTGTTCGATCGAAATGCCAAATTTTGACTCACGATGTCCGGTCATGATCTTCTCATTTCCTCCCGCATCGATGTGTGGGTTAATGCGTATGCATACCGGTACAGAAGATCCATACTGCTCTCCAAACTTTTTCAGGAAGGGAAGATTGTCGATGTTGATATGTACATTCAACGTGATGGCTTCTTCTATTTCAGAAAAATCAACACAATTGGGAGTAAACATAATATCAGCCGGAGCAAATCCTGCACGAAGCGCCAGTTGTAATTCATTTATAGAAACAACATCTACTCCTGATCCTGCTTTCTGAAGCAAAGTCAGTATCGATTGATTGGTCAAAGCTTTTGCGGCGTACTTTATCTTTACACGCGTACCATCAAACGCATTTTTAAGTCGTTTGTATTGATTCACGATTTTTTCTCCGTCATATACATATAAAGGAGTTTGATACTTTTCTGCCAGAGTAGTCAGTGCTATGCTCTGGATGCCGTAACTGCCGTTTGTTAATTCCATGATGCGTAATAAAGAATAATTTGTGCAAAGATAGCGGAATAAGCAGCGCACTCCATGCTCTAAAGCAAAATTTTCGGTCAGGCTGTTGTATGTATGGTCAAATAATGCTTATTTTTGAAAAAATAATAAAGCACATGACAAACAACGTAAACAAATATTGGTGGTGGGAATCATAAATCCAGTTGGTGGACACACGACCTCTATTTGTATACATTAAGATATAAAAGTAAGGCTTGCTGATCCACAGCAAGCCTTACTTATTTAAAAGGAATTCGATCACATGAAAAAGATAAAGATAAACACTACCACTCAATCACTATTGGCCGATATGCTGACACCGGTATCGGTATACCTTAAACTGAGAGACCACTTCCCCTACAGTTGTCTGCTGGAAAGTTCGGATTACCACGGCACGCAAGACATCTATTCTTATATAGGTTGCGAACCCTTGGCTTCTTTTAAAGTAGAAAACGGAATCATCGAAACCGTTTTACCCGGACAAAAACCACATACACAAACAGCCAGTCGCGAGACCGTGACGGAAGCTCTTTCTGATTTCATTGGGAGTTTTGATACCACAAAGGCTTCGTCTCCTTTCATTACTTCCGGATTGTTTGGCTACATGTCTTATGATACGGTGCGTTATTTTGAACAGGTGGAGATATCCACATTTGAAAACGACGACCGCAAAATTCCGGAAGTGTATTATCTGTTTTACCGCTATTTATTAGTCTTCAATCATTTTAACAACGAATTGACGATTGTTGAAAATCAATTGGAGAATCAATTGTCCGGTCCTTCTCAGATCGAAAAAATAAAAACACTGGTACAAAATCAGAATGTTCCTGAGTTTCATTTCTCTTTAACTACAGAAGAAACCTCCAATCTAACGGACGAAGAGTATCTGGCCATCATCGATAAAGGCAAACAACATTGCCGCAGAGGAGATGTCTTCCAAATTGTTTTGTCCAGAAGATTTCAGCGCGGCTATGCCGGAGACGACTTCAATGTGTACAGAAGTTTACGTTCTATTAATCCTTCTCCTTATTTATTCTATTTCGATTACGGCAGTTTCCGCATTTTCGGTTCTTCACCGGAAGCACAGATCGTGATTAAAGACGATGCCGCATTCATTTTCCCGATTGCCGGTACTTTCCGCAGAACAGGTGACGATGTGAAAGATTATGACCTGGCGAAAGAATTACTGAACGATCCCAAAGAAAATTCCGAACACGTGATGTTGGTGGATCTGGCGAGAAATGATTTAAGCCGCCACGGTGAACAGGTAAAAGTGGAAACATTCAAAGAAGTACAGTACTATTCACACGTGATTCATTTGGTGTCAAAGGTAAAAGGCATTTTGGAACATCCGGAAGACTATATACAAGTAGTAGCTGATACGTTCCCTGCAGGGACTTTGAGCGGCGCTCCGAAACACAGAGCTATGCAGCTGATTGATCAGTATGAAAAAGGCAACCGTGGATTTTACGGCGGAGCCATCGGATACATCGGTTTCAATGGTGAATTCAATCACGCCATCATGATCCGATCCATTTTAAGCAAATACAATCAATTATATTATCAGGCCGGTGCGGGTGTAGTGGATCTTTCTGTCAGAGAAAGCGAATTGCAGGAAGTGCACAACAAATTGGCTGCTGTAAAAAAAGCCATCGAAAAGGCTGTTACCATTTAATCGATCCAAAATCATGAGCACAGATAAAGCAAAAACAAAGATATTGGTTTTCGACAACTACGATTCTTTTACCTACAATCTGGTACATTATATAAAAGGATTGGGTTACAAAAACCTGGAAGTATACCGCAACGACCAAATTCCATTGGCTGACATTGCCGCTTACGATAAAATTTTATTGTCACCTGGTCCTGGTATTCCTTCGGAAGCAGGCATCCTGCATGAAGTGATCCGTACCTATGCGCCGACAAAAAGTATTTTCGGTGTATGCCTGGGCCTGCAAGCCATCGGTGAAGTGTTCGGTGGTACGCTGATCAATTTGGATAAAGTATACCATGGTATCGCCACAGATATTAAAGTGACGGTCCCCTCTGATCTTACCTTCGAAGGATTGCCTGCGACGTTCAAAGCCGGGCGCTACCATTCTTGGGCAGTGGCTAACAAAGATTTTCCATCGGATCTGGAAATTACTGCGGTGGATGAAAAAAATCAGATCATGGCTTTGCGCCATAAAACATATGATGTAAGAGGCGTTCAGTTTCATCCGGAATCTATTTTGACAGAACACGGAGAACAAATGGTCTTAAACTGGTTAAAGCATTAAGCCATGAAAGAGGTTTTACAACAACTGATCGAACATAAAACACTGAGCAGAGCAGATGCGAAGACAGCCATGCTCCGCATAGCGAGAGGAGAAATCAATCCTTCTCAAACGACAGCATTCATGACCGTTTTCATGATGCGCAGTGTAACGGTAAATGAAATGGCAGGTTTCCGTGATGCGATGCTGGAATTGTGTATTCCTGTGCCGGTGGCAGAATTTGATCCGATGGATTTGTGCGGAACAGGTGGCGATGGAAAAAGCACGTTCAATATTTCCACTACCGTTTCTTTTGTAGCTGCGGGTGCCGGTATATATGTGGCCAAGCATGGCAATTATGGCGTGTCTTCTCCGGTAGGCTCTTCGAATGTCATGGAATTTCTGGGTTATAAGTTTACCAATGACATCGATGTACTGAAGAAACAAATCGAGCGGTCAAAAGTCTGTATCCTGCATGCCCCATTGTTTCATCCGGCCATGAAAAATGTGGCTCCGATTCGCAGGGAACTTGGTGTAAAAACATTCTTCAACATGCTGGGACCGATGATTAATCCGGCTTTTGTGAAAAAACAGATGGTGGGTGTATTCAGTCTGGAGTTGGCTCGTTTGTACGGTTATATTTATGCGGAAACAGATAAAAGATATTGCATCGCCCATTCATTGGATACCTACGATGAAATTTCATTGACAGCGCCGTTCAAACTGATTACGAATCGGGGAGAACATATTTATACACCGCAGGATTTAGGTATGAATACGTTTGTACACGATGAAATCAAGAGTGGTAGCAACGTGGAAGAAAGCGCACACATTTTCTTGAACATCATACAAAATAAGGGAACGAAAGCACAAAACGACGTCACGCTGGCCAATGCCGCCGCGGCTATCGTGTGCGCCAAACCGGGAACAAGCATGTTGGATGCCGTAGAAATTGCCCGCGAATCGATACAATCAGGTAAAGCCTACGAAGCTTTCAAAATATTAATGGACAACAACGCATAATCATGAGCGTACTCGATAAAATCATTGACCGCAAAAAAATAGAAGTCGCGGAAGCCAAAACGAAAGTGAGCACTGCTCAATTGGAGAAATTGATCCATCCGGGATTGGCCAATCTTTCGCTGAAGCAGCATTTGACGGCTCTGAATAAAACAGGCATCATTGCTGAATTTAAAAAGGGATCTCCTTCTAAAGGAATCATCAATGATAAAGTAAAGCCAGAGATCGTGACGAAAGGTTACGAACTGGCCGGCGCATCTGCTTGTTCGGTATTGACGGACAAGGATTTCTTTTTTGGAGCGGAAGAAGATTTGAAAGCGGCACGCCAAGCGGTGAACATTCCTTTGTTACGCAAAGATTTCATGATTGATGAGTATCAGATTTTGGAAGCCAAAGCCTGGGGAGCGAATATTATCTTATTGATTGCTGCTTGCCTGACGCCTGAGGAAGTGCAACGATTGGCAAAGTTTGCGCACTCATTGGATCTTGAAGTTTTGTTGGAAGTTCATAATAAAGAAGAATTGTTAAGCAACCTGATCGATGAAGTGGATGTGATTGGAGTCAACAACCGTAATTTGAAAACATTTGAAGTCAGCATTAATAATTCATTAGAGTTGGCAGAATTAATACCGAACCGTTACATCAAAATTTCAGAAAGCGGTTTAGATGCTCCGGAAGATTTGATCACCCTCGGTAAGGCAGGATTCAAGGGCTTTCTGATGGGAGAGCGTTTCATGAAAGAACAAGATCCAGGGAAAGCGATGGCGGAGTTTGTGAAACGTTACGAAGCTTTGAAGTAAAACTCCTTCGCCCCTAAATCCCCTAAAGGGGACTTAAAAAATAGAGTAAAGATGAATGTTATAGACATTACATCGCTCTGCGATGAGTGGAACATAGGGCGGATAATGTAGGTGTCCCGGTAGGGACACAATCTCTGTAGTAAAAAAAATAAATAATAACCTAAGTCCCCTTTAGGGGATTAGGGGTCAGAAAGACAGAATGAAAAATAATAGAGAAATAAAGCTAAAAGTCTGCGGCATGCGCGAGAGTGAAAACATTCTCGAGCTGGCGAAGCTTTTGCCCGATTACATGGGGTTTATATTCTATGGTCCTTCCAAGCGTTACGCAGGTGAGATGCTGGATGCAAAAGTTTTGGCATCATTACCGGCGAGCATCATGAAGACGGGTGTCTTTGTCAATGAAAGTGTACAAGAGATCAAGAAAATCACACAGCATTATGATTTAAAAGCAGTACAATTACATGGCGAAGAATCGCCTGAGTTATGCGCCGAACTGAAAACCTTCGGTTTGCAGGTGATCAAAGTAGTGCATGTAGGCTCTGCAATAGGATGGAAAGTATTGGAGCGTTACGAAGAAGTCTGCGATTATTTTCTTTTCGATACCGCAGACGCTTCATGGGGAGGAACGGGCCGGCTGTTTGACTGGAATTTATTGAAAGACTATCCTTCCAGCAAACCATTTTTCTTAAGCGGAGGAATCGGTATCGAACAATTACCCATTCCGGAATTTGTATTAGACAAGCCACTCTGGGCCATCGATGTCAACAGTCGCTTCGAAATAAGTCCGGGCTTAAAGGATATTGAAAAGGTAAAAGAATTTAAAGAAAAACTAACGAGTTAATGGCTATGAGTATTCACGAAGAAAAAAAAGACCTGTTGGGTCAAGGAGCATACCTGTATATGAATTACCAAGTAGACAAAAAAGGATTTTACGGAAATTTCGGTGGTGCATATATCCCTGAAATGTTAGTTCCTAATGTAGAAGAATTGAGAAACCGTTACCTGGATATTATACAGGAAGAAGGTTTCAAGGCTGAAATGGAGGACTTGCTGCGCGACTATGTGGGCCGTCCAACACCTTTATATTTGGCTAAACGTTTGTCAGAAAAATATAAGAGTACCATTTACCTGAAACGAGAAGATTTGTGTCATACCGGTGCACACAAGATCAACAATACTATTGGACAAATTTTATTGGCGCGCCGTTTAGGCAAAACGCGCATCATCGCGGAAACAGGTGCCGGTCAGCATGGAGTAGCTACGGCTACAGTTTGTGCCTTGATGGGTATGGAGTGTGTTGTATACATGGGAGCGATCGACATGGAACGTCAAAAACCCAATGTCGAGCGTATGAAAATGCTAGGAGCAACTGTTCGTCCTGCTAATTCAGGAAGTAAGACATTGAAAGATGCGACGAACGAAGCAATCCGCGATTGGATCAATAATCCTGTTGATACTCATTACATCATCGGTTCTGTTGTAGGGCCACATCCATATCCAGATCTGGTGGCACGTTTTCAATCCATTATTTCCGAGGAGATCAAGGATCAACTGATTGATAAGACCGGCTCTCCCAATCCGGATTATGTGATCGCTTGTGTAGGAGGAGGAAGTAATGCGGCTGGGGCATTTTATCATTATCTGAATGAAGCAAGTGTTAATCTGATCGCCGTAGAAGCTGCGGGACAAGGGGTGTATTCAGGACATTCGGCGGCCACTACTTTTCTTGGAAAACCGGGTGTTATCCATGGCTCCAGGACTTTATTGATGCAAACCGAAGATGGACAAATTACAGAACCTTATTCCATCTCAGCAGGATTGGATTATCCGGGTATTGGACCAATGCATGCGAACTTATTTGAAACCGGTCGTGCGAAATTTTATAGCATCACGGATGGTGAAGCTTTCAATGCCGCAATGTTGTTGAGTCGCACAGAAGGCATTATTCCTGCCTTAGAGTCAGCACATGCAGTTGCTGTGTTGGAAAATCTGCCGATTAAGAAGGACGATGTGGTGGTCATTAATTTGTCAGGCAGAGGAGATAAAGACATGATGACGTACATCACACGTAAAGATGAATTCACTAAATAGTTAAGAGGGACGAGCTAGGAGGTACGAACAATTAGTCGTCCCTCCTAGCTCCTGGCTCGTCCCTAATAATATAAAGAAGTAAAGAAATTAAATTTGAACCCATGACAAGCACTAATATTAACAACAAACTGACGCAGCTTTTTGCGACAAAGAAGGAAGGGCTGTTGAACATTTACTTCACCGCTGGATATCCTCAATTGGAAGACACACGTACCATCCTGAAAGCCTTGCAGGACGGGGGAGCGGACATGGTGGAGATCGGGATTCCATTTTCTGATCCTCTGGCAGATGGACCTACGATACAGGAAAGCAATGATGCGGCATTACAGAATGGCATCACGTTGAAGAAAATCATTCAGCAGTTGCACGGTATGCGTGATGAAATTCACATTCCTGTGTTGTTGATGGGGTATATCAATTCGGCCTTACAATATGGTGTAGAAAAACTGGCAGCAGATTTGGGCGAACTGGGTGTGGATGGAATGATCTTGCCTGATTTGCCAATAGACGAATACAAAGAAAAATACCAGGAACTATTTGAAGCGAATAATTTATCGATGGTGTTTTTGGTGACGCCACAAACATCTACAGAACGTTTGAAATACATTGATGAGGCTTCTTCCGGCTTTATTTACGTAGTCTCTACAGCCAGCACGACGGGGAATGAAGCGAAAGATCTGGATGGGCAAAAAGAATATTTCGAACGCATCAAAAAAGCAAAATTCAACAATCCTACGATGATCGGTTTCAACATCAAAGATCATGCATCGTATACTGAAGCTTGTAAATATGCCAACGGCGCTATTATCGGTAGTGCCTTTATAAAAATGCTAGGAAATAGCCATTTGTTGGAAAAAGACATCAAAGAATTTGTATCTTTTGTGAAACAAGGATAAAACCCTAAAGCCATGATAGAGCTCATCCCTGCTATTTCGGTAAAGTATAAAAAAGTAGTGCGCATCAATGGATACAATCCCAATGACCTGGTGCTTTACAATCATGATCCCCTGGATTGGGCCATGAAACTGGAGGATGCAGGCATTCAACGCATCGTGCTGACGGATGTGGAAGGACTGGAGCTACGTAAAGTAGTGGATACGGATGCATTGGAAAAAATTTCAGGTTTCACTTCTCTTAAAGTAGATTTCGGAGGAGGCATACAAAAAGAAGCGGATCTGCGTCTGGCTTTTGAACATGGCGCAGACCGCATACTGGCTGCTTCTGTGATGGAGTTTAATCAGGAGATTTTTAGTTCCTGGATGGTGACCTTTACTCCGGCAAAAATTGTCTTGAGTCTGGATATTATTGAAGGCAAAGTATTGTACCGTCAACACGGACAAATTGCGGAAACAGAACTGGAACAGGTGGTCGACTATTTTTCTGAGCAAGGGGTAAAAACCATCAAATGCGCGATGCACGGCTGGTCTGTAGATAAAGCGATTACGCGCTATGAACCATTGATAGAGCAATATCCGGAGATCAACTTTATTGCTGCCACGGGTATCAAATCATTAGACGATATTAAAAAGTTACAAGACGCAGGATTAAAGGGAGCGGTGTTTGCGAAGGCTTTGTTGGAAGAGCAGATTACGTTAAATGCGTTAGAGCATTTTATTTCGGAGAACAGGTAATTTTATTTATTCTTACACATAAGAATCTCCAAGATCGCCCAGGCTATTTGCGCGTGGAACATAAAGAAATCACTAGGCGTAAACCATTCTGCATCTTCGAAAAAATGAACTTCTGCCGGTAGGTTAGGCCCACCATCTTTTGATTTTTCTATATCGTGTGTTTTTAGATAGGCTTGTAATTGCTCTATCGTTTTCGCATCCGCGATTTCATATATGTTTTCTTTCGTCAAAGGAATAACCTCACTGAGTAATGTTTTACTGTAAAAGTATTTGATCTTACGGTCAGAAGCGGCGTAGTCTCTGTAGATATAAGGAGCTTTCGTATGCCAGACGATATACGTTTCTCCATTGTAAAAACGCTGGCATTGACCGAAGTCAGTCACTAATCCCCAGAAGTCATCGGCCTTTACGGTTATGCTTGTATAATCTGCAAAAGTGATTTTAACTTTTTTCTTGTTCGGAGTATAAGATACTTTCTTGAATAGGGCAGAGTCTATGATAAGCCCTCCTGTTTTTGTCAGAATCAATTTTGTTTTATCTGAACGGATGTGATTGATGACGCTGTCGATAGACGCGGAAGTCAGCGAATCACTCACTGTTTGACCTCTCAGGACAAATGATACAGTCAATAAGTACAGTATAAAAAAACTTTTCTGTGTCAATAGATTTTTTTGATTACAAAGTTGTCAAATGTAGTACTGAAGGGTGTATAAAGTTGTTGATCAGCAAGAACACAAAGACCTACTTTTCTATAACCGCGTTCCTTTGCAAAAGGCAAGTTGCCTTGTGAAACCCCATTAAAAAAAATTTCCTGAGAATTCTCATATTGCCGTAGAGCAATAGTATTGGTTTGTTCAGATCCTTTTATCAAATCTTTCGATACAGTGTTATAAAATAATATTTTAAACTGACTGTTTGTTTTTTGATAAGCATAGAAAGTTCCGTTAGTGCAAATGCTCATGATGCAGTAGTTAGCGGTATCAACATAATTATAGCTGAATCCAGCATGCGCAAGTTTAGTGTCATTGTCTAAAGAAAACTTTACGTCTACTTGCATGTAGTATGTATAGTCCAGTTGATCTACATAAGGAGCAAATTCATCAGCCATCCAATTGGTAGTGTCTAATCTGATTTTGTATGATTCGGATTCATAGGAAGAAGTATACCTCGTATTCGAGTACGTATTCCAGGAAAGATCACTAAAATCCGTCTGGTAAGTGATTTCGTCAGGCTTTGGCGGCTGAGGATCGTCTTCTTTCTTTTTACAACTAAAGAAAAGGAATAAATATATAAGGATGATTAAGTTTGATTTCATAAACTAAAAAATAAGTATTATTGAATTTTTTTGATTGAGACATTGTCAAAATCACCTGTTAAAGGTGTAAAGTAGGGAGAAGCAGAAGTCGTTAAAGCAACACCTGCAGATATTAAACCATTCCCTCTTGGTGCTTCGCAGCTGCCTATGCCTGTCCCATTCACATATAAAGTGGCTGAAGAGCCGGATTGTCTGACTTCAACATGATTGGTTTGTCCACTACCAATTTTAATGGCTGCGGAATAAGTAGGCTTCACTAAAGTGATAAAAGATGATCCTTGCTTTCTAAATACATATACAGTACCATCGTTCCTAATATAATAAACACAGTAATGATTATTATCTATATAGTTAAAGAGAAGTCCAATTCCTCCGTAATGAGGGTATGTAACATAAAGCTTTACATCCGCACTGATAGAATAATTATAATTGATCGTTGAATAAGGAGCAATGCCCCAGCTCTGATAGTTTTCCTGCGATTGCGACATTCTGTAATATCCATCAACCGGAAACAATTGATGACTTGCATCAGAATACCAGGTATGGTCATCTTCTGAGAAATCAGTTTTGTATTTTAATTCATCTGCAACTTGAACATCTTCTTTTTTCTTACAAGAAGAAAACAACAGAGAAAAAATCAGAATTTTAAAAAGTGTTTGTTTCATAAAAGCATGATAATAAACAAAGATACTTAGAGTAAATGAAAAAGCCGCGTGAAACGTTTCAATAAGCATTAAAGACGGTAAGAAGCTGATTTTTTTAATTTATTTGATCTCTTATGAATCATCATTTTTAGGTATTCTCATTGATGCGTTTATTCGGTAGTTTGGTCATGTCATCATCTTACTCTATAACTAAGCCCCCGTTTTATGAAAAAACTTTACATTCTATTATTGCTTGCCCTTGCTCCGTTTTTTTCTTTTGCTCAGAGCAACTGGTCTTTGTCTTCTACCGGTTATAATACCTCATTGACTCCTAGTGGTATCGCTATAACAGACAATAACGATGTTTTTGTAAGTACGGTAGCTTTCACTGCTACTCCTACTCCTACTTATACCCCTAAGTTGTATAAGTCTACAAATGCCGGCGCGAACTGGGCAGAAGTTACGATGAGCGGACTTCCAACACCTGATGGCAGTTTCGTCAGTACTTGTTTGGGAGTGAATGGATCAGTTTTATTTATGGGGCTGAATACAAGCATTTACAAATCTACTGATGCCGGTGCTACATGGACTGCAACGGGTTATGCTACAACGTATGCCCCTCAATCCATATCGGTCGACGACAACAATAATCTTTTTGTAACGGCGGTTTATTTTGATAGCGGCAACTCTACTTATACTATTAAGTTATATACTTCTGCCAATGCAGGTAGTTCTTGGACTGAAGTAACAACTACAGGTTTGCCAAACAGTATGTATGCCGTAATCTCAATGGTGGGAACGACCATGTATATGGCAACAGATGGTGCTGCTGGTATCTATGAGTGTGCCAACAGCGGTACTAACTCTGACTTCGGTTTAGCAGCTACCGGATTTGATCCCTCAATAGTTCCGCAGTCTGTAGTCATTGATGATCATGATAATATTTTTGCAACGGGTATCTTTTTTGATACGGGTGATTTTTCTTATAATGTTAGAATATATAGATCGCTTGGAGGGGGCAATTGGAATACATTGACTGTATCGGGGTTGTCTGAAAGCATGTCAACGGTTATAGCTGCTAAGGGAGGAAACATGTATCTTGGTTTAGGTGACGGTATATATAAAGCAACTGATTATTCAGGAGTAACGGGTATATCAAATGGTGTCGGACAGAATAGCAATTTGGCTTTTTACCCAAATCCTGCGCATCAAACGATCACTGTTGATGCTGCTGCAACACGTGTAGAACTTCACAATACATTGGGTAAAAACATACTGAATGAAAGTACAAAAAACTCAACCGTTGATGTATCCGCTGTAAACAAAGGCGTGTATATCCTTCAGGGATTTGATGCCAATAATCAATTGTTGTTTTCTGAGAAACTTATCATTGATAAGAATTAATCGAAGCATTTAAGACAAACAAAAAGAGTCCCGCTAATTATTTAGCGGGACTCTTTTTGTTAATAACATATTGATATCTATACTTCTTCTTCTCTAAAAGCCTTCGGCGTCTTACCGGTGATGCCTTTGAACACTCTGTTGAAATGCGAGATGTTGTTATAGCCTACTTTATAAGCGATGTCGGAAATAGGCAACTTGGTTTCTTTCAATAGACGTTTCACTTCTGTGATGCGCAATTGGTTGAGGTAATCCGTAAAAGAGATCTGTAAATTTTCTTTGATCAGTCTGGAAATGGCTTTACCGTTGATGCCTACGCCGTTCTGTACATCCGTGAGACTGAGCTCCGCATTGGGATAATTTTGCGCGATGAAATCTGCTATTTTCCCAAACTCGCCTGTTTGTGTTTCAGATACAGGCAAAGGCGTATAAGCGATCTGCAAACTACTGATTTGTTTTTTCTTCCACAGATTAATGTATAGCCCGGCAGCGAGCAAGACGCCCCAAATGCTGAATACTACAATGATTAAAGTACGGTTAGAGGCTACGAAACGTACATTAGAAATAGTCATGGTGTCCGGAATATCCGGGCCAAGCGCCTGACAGCTTCCTATGACGAAATCCCCGATGTGAGCCAGGTCAGCTTTTTCAAAATCCGTTTCAGGAATTTTATACAAACGCAACCACCAGCTAGGCACTTTGAAATTACTCAAACGAAGTTTGTATGTCGTGTCTCTGCCTGTGTGATCAACAACTAACACATAGGGTATAATGTTCACGGTATCTTTACCAAACACCAAATTTTTAGATACTCTAAAGGTAATGGGAATGCGAGTCGCTTTGACAGCGCGCAGGCGCACTTCCAGCATATCATAAGTCGAGGCATCGTAGAGATGCTTCGGAGAAGCGGTATCTTCCCAATAGACGGCAGCAAAAGGTTCAGGAAAAGCGGAAGACAAGGTATAGTCAAAAACAATTCCTTTGTCTGTGTGCTTGCAGGATGTTTGAGAAAATACAGGACCTTCTTCGTGGTAAGTATCCAGAGCAATGGTAGAAGAAGAAAAAGGAACTACAACGAGAGAGTCTTCTCTATATAAGAAGCCGCCAATGATTAAGACGACCACCGCTGTTGCGATTAGACAGATCGTAATCAATTTTTTATTCGACATGTGCTTCAGTTTTAATCAAAAGTGTAATAGTATTCATCTTACGACTTTGCAAAATAAGGTTTTCACTTTGCAAATTCAGTTTTTACCGCTTAAATAAACCGTTTGGGACTTATTCGCAAAATGCGAAGGTTATGCCGGAATATGCAAATTTTTTCTGGGTTAAATCTAATATTTTTGGTTATCCTATTACTCCAGACAGATGAAAAGAAAGATAGTTTATTTAGGTACCCTCTTTATTTTAGGATTTTTTATCGTTTGCGAAAGTAGTTTTGCGCAATTGCCTTGCAAAGTTTTAGTCGGTTATTACCAATCTTCCTGGGGAACAAATATCCGTTTGAAGGATGTAAACAGCAATTATAATGTCATTTGCCTCGCTTTTTTTGAAGCCAATGGAGGAGACGCGGACTACACGAACAATACAGTCAGCAACCTGAGTTTTTATGCCAGACAAAGCGCTAATCTTCTGGCTGATATTCCTGTTGTTCAGGCACAAGGAAGAAAAGTATTGATGAGTATAGGTGGTGCAAACGGCTCGTTTAAATTAAATACTACTGCGGATGTCAATACTTTCGTAAGCAAAGTAAAAGCTATTATACAAACGTACGGAGTAGATGGTATTGATATAGACTTAGAGCAAAGTTCTTATTTGAATCAGGCAGGCACCATCAGTAATCCTTCCACACACATTGCCAATCTTATTTCCGGGTTACAGCAACTGTTGACTTGGTACCAAACGACATACAGCAAAAAGATGATTCTTACGCTGGTTCCTGAAACCGCATATGTAACGGGAGGTCTTTCTCAGTACCAAACGGATACCTATGGGGTGGCTTATCTTCCGATCATTGAAGCGTTGCATGATGACATCGATCTGTTGATGGTGCAATTGTACAATGCCGGTCAGAATACAGGATTGAATGGCGTTTCTTATACGAACGGTACGGCGGATTATATTGTAAGTCAGACCGAAGCTATCATTAAGGGATTTACTTGTAAAAGTTCAAGAGGTGTTTATTCCGGATTACCGGCCAGCAAGGTGGTGGTTACGCTACCGGCTAAGTCGAGCTCTGCAGGCAGTGGTTACGCTATTCCGGCTGTAGTGAAATCAGCGATCAATTACTTAAGAGGAACGGGAGCGAAACCCGGCACTTATACATTAGCGACAACCGGTGGTTATCCGGATTTGAGAGGGATGGCAGCCTGGTCGATTAATGACGATTACGATGGAGGCAATGCCTATGCGACTAACTATGCCTCCATCTTTAGTTGTGTCACTACAGAAGCAGAGCAACCGGCCGTCATAGAAGCTTTAACGGTATACCCTAACCCGGCTCAGGGCCAAATCACTATTGAAAATAATAAGACGGGTCAGGTTCATCCCTACCTTCAGATTGTAAGTATGATCGGAGAAGTGTGGTATCAGGAGGAATTGATGACACAAAAAACAACGGTTGATGTTTCTACTTTTCCATCGGGTTTATACCTGGTTAAAATTGGGGAGGCCACTCAAAAACTCATTATTCAATGAGCTTCTATTTTTTTATCTACTCATAATGCATCGGAGCGTTTTCAGAGAACGCTCCGATTTTTTTGGTATCTTTCAGTGTAAAAAGTTGTGCATGCTGCATAACTGTTAAGCGAAAGACTTTGTCTACCTCTCCTGAAGAAAGAAATACAGAAAAAAACAACTTGCATCCGCGCAACAAGCATCGTTCACGCTATGATTTCAAAGCGCTCATAGCCGCACATCCGGCGCTGTCAGCATTTGTCGCTGTGAATACGTATGGCGATGAATCCGTTGACTTCTCTAATCCTGAAGCGGTGAAGGCATTGAACAAAGCCTTGTTGAAGCATTTTTATAAAATAGATTACTGGGATATTCCTGAGCATTTTCTTTGTCCGCCTGTTCCGGGTCGCGCAGATTACATGCATTATGCGGCGGACCTGCTGGCAGAAGCCAATGGAGGTATAGTTCCGAAAGGTACGTCAGTAAGGGTTTTGGACATTGGTACGGGGGCTAATTTTATTTATCCTTTGATTGGAAATCATGAATACGGCTGGCGCTTTGTTGGTTCTGATATTGATTCAGAAGCCATTCAAGCGGCGCAGCGCATTATAAAATCCAATGGCGATTTAGAGGATGTACTCGAATGCCGTTTTCAGGATTTCCCTACCACTATTTTCAGAGGAGTAATGAGGCCGGGAGAAGTATTTGACTTAGTCGTATGCAATCCTCCTTTTCATGCATCGGAAGAAGAAGCACTGGCGGGAACCAGAAGGAAATGGAATAATCTCGGAACGAAACAACCTGCAAAACCGGCATTGAATTTTGGTGGTCAACAGACAGAGTTGTGGTGTGAAGGAGGAGAAGCGGCTTTTATTCGCCGCATGATTGATCAAAGCGTAGAAATGTCCACGCGTTGTTTGTGGTTCACGGCTTTGGTTTCTAAAAAAGAAAATCTGCCGGCCATCTATTGGGCATTGAAACAAATAAAAGTAAAGGATGTTAAAACCATTGATATGTCGCAGGGACAAAAGTCCAGCCGATTTGTAGCCTGGACTTTCTTTTCGGAAGAAGAACAGAGCGAATGGGCTTTGAAGAGATGGAATAAATAAGGGACGAAGTACGAGCGAGGAGCCAGGAAATTTTCATAAATCCTCGCTCGTACCTCGTACCTTCTTGCTCTTTATAAGTTATTTATTAATTTAGTCCTATGAGCAATCCTATGGAAGCAAATACAAAAACCTACAACATCTATTTTGACGAACAGCAGGACGCTGTAGTCATGGAATGGTATGGCTATGCTACTACCGCACAATTCAGAGAAGGCACAGAGTTGATGTTAAATCTATTAATTCAAAATCGTACCGCTAAAGTACTGGCCGATATAAAAGACATGATCATGATCGGGAAAGAAGATCAGGAGTGGATGAATAATGATTTTTTACCAAGAGCGATTAAATTCGGATTTAAAGCGATAGCCATGATCAAACCTGATCATTATTTTAATAAGGTGGCTGTTGAAAGTGTCTCTTATAAAGTAGACAAAGAAAAACTAACCATTAATTTTTTTGATGGTTTAGAGGACGCAAAAGAATGGTTAAGCACAATTAAATAGCAGTATATGAGAAAGGCTATATTTTTTTTCACAGGACTTGTTGCAATGGCACTCGCCATTGCATTTGCTTATACACCTGAAAAATTAATGGATCCCGCTCAGTTGGCAGAACGATTAAAAACACCTGCAGCTAAGAAACCTATTATTCTTAACGTTGGTCCTTCCGCACCGATTCCGGGTTCTCAGCTGATCGGTAACGCAGAAGATCCGGCAAACAGAGAGAAATTAAAATCTACACTGAAAAATATTCCAAAGAACAGTGAGGTGGTGGTGTATTGCGGATGCTGTAAACTGGAAGATTGCTGGAACATCCATGAAGCAGATAAAGTATTGTCTGGTCTTGGCTATACGCATTATAAAATATTAAACCTGCCTACTGATTTCAATAAAGATTGGGTAGACAAGAAATATCCGCTTCAATAATTATTTTTTATTCACCAAACAAACTAAACAAACCAATTATGAAAATTTTAAAAATCATCGGACTTGTCATTGTCGGTATCATCGCATTGGCATTGCTTACCGCAGCATTTACGAAAAGTGAATTCGCTGTAAAAAGAGAAGTAACCATTAACAAACCCAAACAACAAGTATACGATTATGTCAAGTACTTGAAGAGTCAGGACGAATTCAGTGTGTGGAACAGAAAAGATCCGGCTATGAAAAAAGAATTTAAAGGTACAGACGGAACAGTAGGTGCCATGGCATCCTGGAAAAGCGAGAACAAAGAAGTAGGCCAGGGAGAGCAGACGATTACAGCACTGAAAGAAGGAGAGCAAGTGGATTTCGATCTTCACTTCATCGAACCGTTTGAAGGACACGATCATGCTTATTTCAACCTGACTACAATAGACAGTACTCAGACAAGAGTAGTATGGGGCTTTGACGGCAAAATGAAATACCCATCAAATCTTATGTTAGTGTTCTGCGACATGGATGCCATGTTGGGCAAGGATTTGCAAAAAGGATTGGATGATTTGAAAGCCATCCTTGAGAAAAAATAAAATTGGAAACGAGCTAGGAGCTAGGAGGGACGGCGATAATCACGTCCCTCCTAGCTCCTAGCTCGTTCCTTAATGAATGTCTTTGTTCAGTTCGTCTTGTGACATTTTTATCAAGACAATCCTCGGGAATCTACCGGCAACATAAGTGGTCCCGACTAAAGCCAATCCTCCGTCTGATGTTTGAATAAAGTTTCCGGCTTCGTAGGGATTCGAGTACCCAAAATGTTTTGATCCCCGGAAATTGCCGGATGTAGGATCATAAAAATACAGTGTGATCTGCGCATTTTTTGTATCGCTGTTGTAGGCCATGACTGGCGATCCTTGTCCGATGATTTGTTTAAGCACTACCTGAGCGTCGGGTTTGAGTTCCAGAATAATATTTCCTGTTAAATCACTATTGCTGGCAATACTGCCTGAGGCCGTATTGATGGTGGCATGAGGAGAGAAGGTATTCGTGCCGTAGGCATATTTTGCAGTGGCAAAAGTATTGCTCCCCTGATTGACCATGGCACTGATGCATTTTTCATCTTTATAGCCTTGCAGCAATCCTGGTGTAGCGGTGTTGAAACTAAAGAATACGGTAGACAAGGTATAATTATAAAAACCATTGAAATAGTAAGTACCACTTCCTGCAGAGCCTACCAGGAAAGGAAGTTTTTTGCCATTGCCAGTCAAGTGATCAATGATGGGTTCTTCCACATCAAAATCTCCGAAGCCAATGTTAAATTCTCTTTGCGCCGTGACGGCGCCGGCGGTTGATATTCTACTCACTACCGTTTTTAATTCATCGCGGTTATAATGTTGCAATAAAAATTGACCTGTATTTTCATCTAACGAAGCATACAATGGATAAATAACTCCGCTGATGGTGCTGACTTCTGTCGCTGTTCCATCTTCATTGGCGCTCATCAGTTTGGCTTCCAATGAAAGTCTGTCCATCGCAAAGAAATAAAACGCATTACCGACCTTCATAAGGTTGTTGATCGGATTTACAATATCGGTCATCACTTCTTCTCCTGAAACGAACTTACCGGTATTGTCTGCTTTCATAAGGTATATCCCATAGAAAGAAGATTCTGTAATTCTGCGCTTGGCCAGTATCAGGTAACCACCGTCGGATGTTTGTTGTATGTCGACGGGAATAAATGATTTGGAAAAATCATTGTTCTCGTAGATGACCAGAAAGTTTGCTTTAGGGTCTGTATTCTTATTATTCTCTTTGATTTCTTTGCAGCCGGCCAACAAGCCCATCAGAGCAAAGCCAAGCAGCCAAACGCGAAATAAACAAATGCTATGTAAAACCGGCGCCCTCATTATTCTGTTTTGTAATTTTCTTTCAAAATGATAAAACGCAAAGGCATCAGTATCGAAAATGATACACTGATATTTCTCAGTTTAATATTGTCCGGAATATCTCCTGATCCTGTCAGTCGGTCGTTGTCGTAGCGGTTGGCTGTATTGGTGATGTTGTTGGTGTTGTGTGTGTAGTTTATTTCCAATGCGAAACGGGCATTGCCTAAAGGGTAACTGACACCTGCACCGGCTGTCCATCCGACATTGGAACGGATGTACAAGTCTTTTGCACCTACAGAAATTTTTTCTGCTTCATAAGAACTTCCGCCTCCGCTTGCACCATCGGTGACATTCAATGTGGTTTCTTTGAACGCGTTATTCAGTCTGCTGTAATAGACACCGAGTTGCACAAAAGGAATCAGTTTAGTATGACGCAAGGGTTCGTATTTCAAAAGCAAAGGAAATTCCAGGTAGTCCAGTTTGTTGACGGCTTTGTATTCCTGTTGTAAATAATCACTGGGGTTTGAAGGATCACTCCAGTTATAGGTATTGCTGTATTGGTAAGTCATGCGACGAATACCGGGTTGAAAACTCAAAGCGAAATTTTTATAATGGAAATTTATGACCAGCGCAAATTGAGCGGACATGTTGGAGTAATTTTTATATTGCTTATCAAAACCATTTCCGGAAGGATCATTCATGGAAGAAAAAGCAGAATAGCGATCAATCGGTTTTGCTTTGGTATAATTGATTCCTCCTTTGAAGCCTATCCAAAACTGCTTGTTTAAAAAATCTTTTTGTGACACCCTGCTGTCGCGCGCGCCTGAACGTCTGTTTTGTGCAAACGTGGCATGGCTGACTATCAGAAGTAAAACAAAAGAGAAATGTATGAGTAAACGGTTCATCCTATCACGCTTCCTAGCGAACAATCATTAATTTATTGGAGTCACTCATCAAGGTAGTTTTGATGTGGTAAATATACGTACCCGGCAACAGATCACGAAGATCAACAGAGACTTTATGTTCGCCCATCGACATTGATTTATTCAATACCGTTTTTACTTCTTTCCCATTGAGATCGGTAATCTTCAGTTGTACATCCGTTTGCGCATTGATGTAAAAGGAGAAGGTAGTGGAATTGGATGCCGGATTGGGATAGCAATTGTGAAGTTTAAAACGGTCCTTGATGAATTGTGAAATGGAAGTCGTACTGTTGTTGTTGATTAAAGGAAGTATAGAACCTTTACCTACATAATCTCCATAGAAGACACCATTAATACCGTCTACTACTGCGGGATCTACGCACATCCATTCTTTCATGACCGTAGAGTATACTTGTCTGTAGTCATATTGCATGGCTACGTTGTCGTCGTTCAAATCGGGATTGACACCCACTACACCGGGTTGTACATTTTTTCCAAATACTAAAAGCGGAGCGCCTATTCCGTGATCGGTACCGTAGCTGCCGTTTGAATGTATCCTTCTTCCAAACTCCGAAGTCGTTACAGTCAGCACGCGATCGTCAATAGTCCTGGCTTTCAAATCGTCCTGAAAGGATTTCATCGCGGAAGAAATGTGGTATAAGAGCGCTGCATGCGAACCCATGGAAGCATCGAAGTTTTCTACCTGCTGCGCGTGTGTATCGAAGCCACCCAGACGTACCATGTACACTTTGGTTTTACTTCCACCGTGAATCAGATTGGCAATGATTTGCAACTGGCCGGATAAGGTATTGTTTCTAAAACGTTCCGGCGCGTTGTAGGGATAAGTAGTGGGGTACGCTACATTAGGATCCATGGCTTTGCCGGCGTTGTATACTTGTAACAATCGATCGTCGTAATCGTCAGTTTTTTGTTCCAGGTTTAAAATCCAGTTCAATTCTTTTCCATAAGGAGAATTGTTGATACCGGCAGGCGGAATACCTCTTGGATCAAGACCATCCACGTCTTCGAAGCCGGGAAGTGTTTCTACGAGGTTAAAGAATTGTTGCGGATTGATGATCGAAATGGAAGTGGGAATATTTTCACCTTGATGAAAAATCAGAGAGACTTCATTGCCGAATTCCAGGGCAAGAGGATCTTTCATGTCTGCATTGGGAAAATCCTGCGGGTATACTTTAGGAGCGATGTCTTGTTCAAGGTAGCGGCCTACCCAACCGGAATTGAGGTAATCGTTTGCGCCTCCTCCCATGAACAAAATATCGCGGCCTCTAAAGTGCGACTGGTTGTGATTTTCATAGGAAACACCTTGCACCATGGCTACTTTCCCCTCGTCGTACAATTGCTTGATCCCGATCATATCCGGATGCAGGCCTACTTGTTTTTCATTAGCGAGTGTGCCGTCCAGTGGAATGAATTTTCTATTGCCCGTATCGGAAATAGCAATGTTAGGTCTGCGGTTTTGATACAAGTCGTAATCAAATGTTGGAATCAACATGTTCAATCCATCGTTTCCTCCATGCAATTGTAAAATGATCAACACGCGATCATTCGGGCAGTTGGCGGCCATTTCCAAAAGCGCCTTTTCTCCCGCCAGTAATTTAAAAGGGACACTGTTGAGTACAAATTGAGAAGCTCCCAAGATGGACATGTTTTTTATAAAATCTCTACGTTTCATAAGTTGCCGTCTTAGGTTAGAACAATTGATACTCCGGTGATTGCAATAGCGTATTGATCTTGTCTTGCAACATGCCTCGCGCATCTTCTTTACTGGCCGGTATGGCGTTGCGGTTGTTCCAGCTGAATTGCCAGAAGGCAGGTTGCGGTTGATTGAGTACATCACCCAGTTTTAGAAATTGTGTTTTGAACCAACCCAGACGCGCCGTGGTGATCTCTGTTGTTTCTGTAGACAAGGGAAACAAATAAGAAACAACTTCTCTGACCAGGGCATCCGGATCGAGTGCATTGGCTGCAAAACGATTGCTATAGAAATCCAACAAATCAACAGTCACTGCATCGGCATCCATGTTGTCGGTGGTCATGGTATCAAGAATAAATTTATAACGCTGTGTCAGGGAATTGGTATTGATCCAATGCCTGTTGAATAAAGGATATTGGTGATAGGCTTCGTAGCCCGCCACGTCGTATGGATTGACGAAGTTCATTCCCTGGTCAGACAAGGCCATCACGAGGTGGCCCGCCTTCTCGTAAAAAGATTGCGTGTCATTTACAAAATCAGGCATACTGTATTCAAAGAAATTTAAGGTACCGCACATTAAATCCAAAGGAGATTTAATCAATGCACCAAAATTATCATTGTCTACACTGGCATCCATGGAATCGTAGAAATGCTGACTGCCTAACAATTCTCTGATGACAGGTTCTATCTTGTAATTATTGGCTATTAATGTGGCGGCCAGGTCAGCAATGATGAAATTGTCTACCGCAACACTGATGTCATGATAGACAAAGAAGCGGTAAATCTTGCGGCAAATATTTTTTGATGTTTCCGGTTGCGCATAAATCATATTAATCAGCTGACTGATTTCATCGATCATGCTGGCTTCTGTAGGCGGAGTGGCAAGTGGAGTGATGACGGTATTGCCCATGCGTGGGCTGAATTGCTTGACGGTATTGTCGTGTTGATTGACCACATTGCCGGAAGACGTTTTTGCTTTTCCTCGCGGCAAAGAAGTGTCAGGATCTATCGTAGCAAAAGTAATGTCATTGTTGAATCCTGACAATACAAGCGCTGCCGCTTGTACATCTTGTTCGGTATAATACGTATAGTCACCCGGCGTATTAGATGCCGGTTCTTGTCCGCTTAATCCTTTGCCGATGGTGTATAATTCAAACAGTTCCCGTGCATAGTTTTCATTGGGACTGCCTTTGACATTGAGTCTGCCGTCCAGTAAAACCAACATGGCATTATCAATGCACATTTTTTTGGTGAGGTCGCGGATGTTGAGCAAAGGATCACTGCCACCGTCAAAAGCGTAACGTCTTAACAATAGGTTCTGAAAGTATAATGCACGGCTGCTGTTGACGACTTCCTGAATGGTCGTGAGGTGCGTATGCAGGAAAAAAGTAATGCGCTCGCGCATGCCGAAGGGTATGCGATCTGCCGGAGCGACATTGGTATGCAACAATTGCCCCAGCCACCAACGGATGAAGTAAGCTTGTTGAGTGTTCTCGTCTTCGTTGGGGTCTGGTGTCGTGTTGACCCATGCTCCGCCTCCCGGTATAACAGGTGCAGCAGGCGAGGCTACGGAACGGAACAATTCGTTCAACGCTTGAGTAGCTGTATAACCGGCAAAGGTATCGATATCCGGTTTGGTAGCCCCAAAGGTAGCCCGTCTTAAAAGATGAGCCGAGGCTTTTTTACCAAGTGTACCGCTGTATGGTGCTAAGGGCATAGTTTGCACAGAATGATGTCTATTTAAAAGATACAAAAAAGATTTTGAAATCGTACAGTGTAAATTTTTTAAATAATATGATACCGTGTTTCTACGTAAAAAAAGAAGGTTGCCGATTCTTGTTGTAACAAGAACAGCAACCTTCTTTTTTAGTACCGCTCATTAAGCGGCCGTTATTCAATCCCCTTGATTTTAATCAATACGTCTTCGTTATTCTTTTTATAAGCTTCAAGGATTAATTCAGTGGCACTTGCTGCTAAAACGCGTTCGGAAGTTATTCGGTATACCTGCTTACCATTTGCTTCTTTGGTATCCAGCAGTATTATTTTTTCGGTGTTGCCACTAGCCTTATTAATCTTATAAGCAGTCAGGACTGTTTCATTACTTTTTAAACGCTTGGCCTTGATTTGATCTATTCTTAGATTTTTATTTTCCTCGTGATCGAGAAAAACTACGTAATCATTATTTGCTCCGGAAAAGTATTTGTACGAGAAAGCAGAACCGTGCATAAATGGCCTCTTCGGTAATCGGTGCATCCATTTCATGTTATTTTGTTGATCTATTCTGATGATCAATAGGTCGTCATATTGTCGGAGGGTATAGCCGTTTATACATTCTGCAATGATTAATAAATCTCCATTAGAATCTTTTTTAATGGTATTGCAGATGAAATTATTAAGTTCAATCAGATCAGGATTGTTCTCATCTTTTTTGATGGTTTTGTCTTCTTTGTTTTCATACAGACGAACGATGGAGGCCAGTATATTATAACTTTTATCGTCGTTTGCAGATCCATCGGCTTTTACTTTACAAGTAAAGAAACTAGGTACTGAAGGGCTGTTTAAGTTGTAAAACCCTACGCAGGTCATTTCGTTAGGAACTGTTTCAACTAAGGTAATATCACGGACTTCATTGGAGGACAATGTGAATTTTGTACTCTTGAATGTCTTGTTTCCTTTTTCAATTTTTAACAATTCAAGTTGATGCTCTGCTTTTTCACTATATATACTGTATTTGTCGGTTGTTTCTTTGTCGTATAGCCGGATCAAGTAATAAATATCTCCATTGGAATCTACCGCTTGTGTGAGAAATTGTACATATTTTTCTGCGTATGGTAATACCGCTTCTGTTTCCCAAATTGGTTGAAGATTTTTGTCGTACACATGGAAGCCTATGGTTTGAGGATTGATGTCATCGTTCATGTGTGTCTTAAGCAAAGTATATTGAACCATCAATTTCTCATCGTTCAAGGAATTAAAAACAAAAAAACTCCCTTTTAATTCGCTGGCCACTGTTACGAAAACATTTCCCTGGCTAACGAATGTGCCTGTTGTGAAATTTATTTCTCTGCAATAAAGTGTCGATGTCTTTTTTGCTCTGTCTGCCGTGGAATAGAAAAAGTAAAACCTTTTATTGAATTCCTTTACGTATTCTATGAGGTATTCGGCAGGCATATCTTTGTAGGTATTGACACTGGACTGTACAAGCGTTTTCGTGTTATACTTTTGTAGAATAAAAATATCACCGTCTCTTTTAAATCCCAGCATCTCATCACCTGATTGAAAATAGAAGAGATAATTTCCTGTGTAGGTTTTGTAAGGTGCACTCTCAGTAAATGAAATTTGAGAAAAGGCTAGCCATGGAAGAATCAGTAGCGTGATCAGCAGAGAAATAAATTTGTACATAAGTTAAATTAAGTGTTGCGAGATTAATAAAAATAAATATCGATTAAAATTTATTTAGGAAACGTAACCTGAATCAAAATATCTTCTTTTTTCTTCTTGTACACTTCCAATACAAATTGATTGGGTGATGTTGGCAGAATCCTGTCGGTACTGAATTGATAAACTTCCACCCCTTGTACATCTCTCAAATCAAGTAAAGAATACTTCGTTACTTTTCCGTCTTCATCATTTATTTCATAAGCCGTCAGGAAGCCTCCGGCCCCGTTGACGTGTACTGCAGGCACTTCATCTACTGCGAGGTCTTTATTTTTTTCATTATCCAGGAACAGTAAATAATGTTTATGATCTCCTTCCATATACGCATAAGATAATCCTCCTCTCAAAACGAATCTTGCGGCATACGAAAAAGAATAACCGTAACTTGAAGAACTGGTTGTCAAGGTTTGGCGCTTGGGTAATTTCTTCATCCAGGCCAGTTGACCATCACTTCCTATTTTAGTAATGAACATGTCATCGTAATGGTAGATGGTTGTTGTGCGGGTACGTTTGCTTTGAAAGTCGTAATACGATCTTGTTTCAATGTGAAAACGCTCACCTACCAATACAATACTGCCATCGGCTTGCACAATTAATTTTTTAAGATCCAAATTATTTAATCCAGGATCGTCACCTTTTTCTTCTCTCTTTTCATTTTTTCTTTTCGCTCTTTCACTGACGTATTGATTGATTATTTCTAAAGGTATTTCATAGGTTTTTATATCGTAGAGTTTGCCCTCTTTGCCGATCTTAAATAGAAAAATACCGTCTACGGAATCATAACTTCCGTTGTTCGTGTAATACCCTGCACAGAACATATAGTTTTCAGGGCTTTCGAATAGCCAAATGCCATTGATAAACTTTTCGCCGACTTGTATGGTTGTTATAGCGATCTCTGGAGAAGTGGAGGATATTTTCAAAAGCTCCATGTGGTAGTTGGCTTTTTCTTCTCCTCTCTTTTTTTCATCGGTCGTATTATCATTGTACACGGTAGTAAGGATATAGGCATCACCCAGACCATCCACACTGTAATCGATATTGTTCATCTTTTTTTCTGTATAAGGCATTACCACTTCCTTTGTCCAGATGGGAAATATATTTTGATCGAATACGGCGAGACCGATCACATCATAGTTCTTACTATCGCTGCGGATAGTAGGTTTTAGCCTGTATTGAATGAGAATTTTAGAATCGTCATTGGAGTAGTTAAACGTATAACCGCCACTAATCTTTTGATCTACGGATACAATGCGTTTTCCTTCACCTAAAAACGATCCGCTTTTGAAATCAATTTCTCTATAAAACAGTTGTTCAGTCGTATTGGGTTTATCCCACAGGGAATAAAAAACGAAATAACGTCCGTTATGTTCCATGACATTTTCCAGCTCGTATTTGTCCGGCATGTCTTCGTAGGTACGACTATCAATAAAAGTTAACTTTTCAGAGTCCATTTTTTGCAACGTAATTTTATGCCCACTTATTTTCACCGTGAGTATTTCATTTCCTTGCTCAAAGTAGCACTTGAACCCTGCGTCTACTACAGTGTATGGTTTGCCCAGTATCACTTGAGCTTGGGCAAACAACAAATTGGAAACCAGGAGTAAAGCGAATGTGATAAAAAGTCGTTTGTTCATGATGGATAAGAAAGGAAAGTGAATCATACTGTATTGAAGGTTGCTATATGCACAGCAATATACTATTATTCTGAGTCTACATAAAACGGGAAGTTTGCTGTTGCCACATGATTTTTACCATCGTATATATAAACATATACACGATAAGCACCAATTACACCGGGAGCGATAATGGTTGCGCCTCCAGGATTTTCTGCTGTGACATGGCCTTTGATTTCTTTGGGTTTGGCTTCTGAATCGCCACCGGAGAGTTTGTTCGTGCTTTCATACAACAATACCCATTCGTACATGAGGGGATCACCATCGGAATCTTTTGCCGGAGCGGCGATGCGATGCAAGGAGTTAGGTTCTAACACGATACTTTTTTTAGCAGGAAACCGATCGATCGTAATGCCTTTAATTTGCGGTGCTGTGTTTGCGGGCCATTTTCCCGACCAAACATAATTCATGACACCTACTGTTTCGGTTTCTTCTCCGGTGGCTAAAAACAAACCACACCAGGTTGGCGTGTATTCGATTTTACTTCCCCATAGAAATACATAAGAACCCAAGCAATGTACACTGTCTTCTTTTATTTTTTCATAACGCGCTTGGTACACTTTTGCTTTTTCGCTGCTGGTCTCTTCAATGGCTACATCCCAATTGGTTTTCGCAATCTCCCAGTGACCGGTCATGCCCCATTCTGTCACGATGTAAGGACCCGTCCATCCGTAAGTTCTGATCTTTGTGGGAATGTTTGGTAAATCACCATAAGCATTGACGGCATAAATATCGATAGCAGGACATTTGGCTTTGATGAGTTTGATTTTTTCTTCATTGATCCCTGCTGTGGTAGTGACGGTAGGATGGTAAGGATCTTCACGATGGATCATTTTTGCAATATCGTTGATGGCATCCCATACTTTTGTATTGGTATAAAAGAGATCGACTTCATTCCCAATGTCCCAGGCCAGCAGGGCGGGGTGATCTTTGAATTGCTTGACTGTTTCTGTAAACCGTTCGAGCTGCACCGCTACTTTTTCTTCGTTGTTGTAATCGAAGCCATGGCGTTCGTGTTGCACCCATAAACCAAACATAACGGTCAGACCTAGTTTTTGTGCCTCATTCAATAGCTCCTCTGTCCCCTCCAATCCCCAGGTACGAAGCGAGTTTCCACCGTAGGCAGCCAACTTATCCAGGTGTGTATGTCCTCCTGCTCCTTTGATGTAATAAGGTTTTCCGTCGCGGTACAATTTGTATTGGCCGTTAATTTCTTTGACTTCTACTTTAATGGGTTTGCGTTCCTGCACTTGTGATAAACAAGGCAATGCTAATAAGCACAAGGAGAAGAGTAAAATATTTTTCATGAGAAGAAGAGTAATGAATGAATATAAAAAGAAATCGGGATACTGATTGCGTTGATGAAAGAATTGTGCAGCATTAGCAGATCCCCTGACCCCTAAATCCCCCAAAGGGGACTTTAGAGAAAGAGAAACAGGTGACACTCTTTCTCTTTCTGTTTCTCTTTCTTATTTTATAAATGTTGCTTTCGTTACATACTCATTACGGCCAAGTCCCCTTTAGGGGATTTAGGGGTCAGACCGTTGTAATTACTCTAAAAATTAAAACTTGCCCAAGCCATGATCAAGATAACGATCTGATGCATAAACTGATCAAAACCGAACAACATCCAATAACGTTTGTCGGTCGGGCTGGCTACAGCTGGAAACCATACATTCATTTTTCCTTTGCATAAGTCAATGGTAAAATGTGTGAACCATTGAAATACTGCCAGTTTAATAGCAAGTAAAATGGGTGTAAAAAATATCAGCACAGCAAACATCAAGAAAGCATGTACTCCCGCATGTACAAAGATGGGAAACAAAGGCGAGCCTTTACTTTTAGCCCGCAACATCCAATCAGTAGACAGCGGACTAAAATCAGCCAAAAAATGGCAAACAAATAATAAAGCGAGTAGTATAATCATAGCCTTGTTAAAAGTATTGATTCAATAAAATGCGCTGGCGTGCATCGGCATCTAATTTTTCAATCGCATAGCGCAGCATGGTGCGTGGCATTTCTGTATGGTGCTCTGCGAGAAAATAAATTAAGGTATCCAAATTACGTTTGCCTGCTTCCCGCAACATCCATCCGGTTGCTTTATGAATGAGATCGTGTTCATGATCCAATAACAATTTGCAGATAGCCACCGTGTCTTCAAAGTGCCCTTTTCGAATGTAATACAATGTAGCGATGATGGCGATGCGTTGTTCCCACAAACTCCCTTTTTTCGCCCAGCGATAAAGAAGATCACGTTTCTTGTCTTCCAGCCAGGCACCTACAATTTGCGGGGCAGAAGAATCAACCAAGTCCCAGTTATTGATGTAGGCGGTATGTGAAATATATAATTTGTAAAGTTCTTTTTTGATGTCCGGTAGCTTTTTATTTTCATATCGATACACCATCATGAGCAAAGCACATAGGCGAACTTCGTGTACAGGATTTTGCAGCAGTTCGCTAAAATCATTTATGCTACATTCTGCAAAATATTTTTTAGCTACCAAGCGATTATCGGGTACCGTGATGCCCCAGAATTTATCGCCTTCCCCGTATTGGCCTTTACCTGTTTTGAAGAAGCGGGGGAAGAAGGCGGCCTTCTCTTCGCTACGGTATTTTTTTAATGCGTTCAGTATAGAAACAGTAGTGGAAGCCATGTGCAAATTTATTTACGGCAAGGATATTTATAATAAGAAAAACCAAGGCAACCTGTTACTAAGGACAAGTTAAGGTTTTTATCTTTCCAATGGACTTGATAGAATGATCTTCCAAAGTTTATGCGTTCAGTAGTCCTCTCTTTTTGAATAAATAAGTAATGGTCTTTGTAATAATATGATTTGCTTTGTTTCACGATTGGATAGGTTTTGCATTCTTTGGATATTTCCCAACATTCATTGATTAAAAAGCCAGATCCGATAGAAATTAAAATACTACAGAAAAAAATGTGATGGCTCAGTTTAAATCCTTTTGCATTTTTATAAATTTTTGTTTCGGGAAGGAAGCGATGAAGTATACTTGAGATAATGGTTCCGATAACAATACCGGCAGCGATTAAGGTCAAAATAAATAAGAGCCATTGAGGATAGTTTTCAATTCCATGACCCAAAATAAAACAAAAAGGAAGTGATACAAACAGTATGATACCGAGCAACATTTCTATCCGCTCCACTCGCTTTTTTTGGTACTTTGTAAGCTTTATTTTTTTCATCACGAAAAGTTATTAGGACTAACAACTAACAACTAACAACTAACAACTAACAACTAACAACTAACTAATTTTACTCCACGTAAACCCTTCCACGTGTTTTTTAATCAGCACGTCCTTCATCGGTCGATTCTTTGGTAAAGATAAATCTGAATCTTCGGTAAGTATGTCCTGTGCGGTTTGTCTGGCGTGTGTGAGGATCACAGAATCTTGTGCGAGGTTGGCCAGTTTGAGATCCGGCAAACCACTTTGCATCGTGCCTGCCATGTCACCAGGACCTCTCAGACTTAAATCAACGTCGGCAATTTCAAAACCGTTGTTGGTGCTGCACATGGTGTCAATTCTTTTTCTTGCGTCAGCGCTCAATTTAAAATCAGTCATCAAAATGCAATACGACTGATCGGCGCCTCTTCCTACTCTTCCGCGTAGCTGATGTAATTGCGACAAACCGAAACGTTCAGCATTAAAAATGACCATGACGCTGGCATTAGGAACATTTACACCGACTTCAATCACCGTGGTGGCTACCATGATCTGCGTTTCATTTTTAATGAAGCGTTGCATTTCGTAATCTTTGTTTTCGTTCTTCAAGCGACCGTGTACCATGCTGACGCTGTATTCCTGGAAAGCGTTTTCAATACTATCAAAACCATCGCTCAGATTTTTCAGATCTATTTTTTCAGATTCTTCAATCAAAGGAAATACAACGTAGACTTGGCGGCCTTCCTGGACTTGCTTGCGCATGAAACCGTAGACTTTCAAAATGTCCTTGTCGTACTGATGCACTGTTTGTATCGGTTTTCTTCCTACCGGCAATTCATCAATGACGGAAACATCGAGGTCTCCGTATAAGGTCATGGCTAGTGTACGTGGAATAGGCGTGGCCGTCATTACCAGGATGTGTGGCGCAAAGCGGGAATTTTTCATCCAAAGCTTGGCACGTTGCGCAACACCGAAACGATGTTGTTCGTCGATGACACACAAACCTAAGTTTTTAAACACGACAGGATCTTCTAATAACGCATGTGTTCCGATGATGATGTCGATCTTGCCTTCCGCTAAATCTTCCAGTATTGGTTTGCGCGCCGCTTTTTTCGTAGAACCGGTTAACAGGACCGCTCTGATGCCTGCCAATTCTGCCCAGGCGGAGATGGTCGTAAAATGTTGCTGCGCCAAAATTTCTGTCGGTGCCATGATGCAGGATTGCGCTTCGTGATCGGTGCCGATGAGCATGCAGAGAAAAGCAACGATGGTTTTTCCACTGCCTACGTCGCCTTGCAGCAAGCGGTTCATTTGTTTGCCCGAACAAAGATCCTGGTATATTTCTTTGATGACTTTTTTCTGTGCGTTGGTTAAGTCGAAAGGTAAATGACTTTTATAAAATTCTGTCAGACGATCAGAGCCTTTAAAGATTTGTCCGCGTGCCGCTTCTTTGCGATTGCCCATTTGTTTGAGCAATTTCAATTGGATGAAAAACAATTCTTCAAACTTCAGCCGCGCGATCGCTTTGTCCAGTTCTTGAAGACGAGGAGGAAAATGTATGAATTGAATCGCGTCTTTGCGGCGCAGTAGTTTGTATTTTTCCAACACCTCATCAGAAAGGGTTTCTTTGATGTGTGGTGAAGCTTGTGGCAACAACAATTGTATCGCTTTGGAAATCGCTTTGCTGTCGATGCTTTTCGTTTTTATTTTTTCCGTGAGTGGATACACGGGCACCAATCCACGCTGTGCGGAAGCTTCGCTGAGAATATCCATTTCGGGATGTGCAATATTGAACTGGTGTCCGTATGCGGTGGGTTTACCGAACGCAATGTATTCTGCACCGGGTACCAGTTTTTTTACCACCCAGTTGATGCCTTGAAACCAAACCAGCTCCAAACGGCCCGAACCGTCTTCGATGGTAGCAGTCAGTCTTTTTTTAAATCCTGTACCGATGATTTTGAACGTAGACAAACGACCTGATACCTGGATGTAGGGCATGTCTTCTCTGATCTCTGAGATTTTATAAATCCGACTGCGGTCTTCGTGACGGAAAGGATAATACTCCAGTAAATCCGCATAGGTAAAAATGCCCAGTTCTGTATTGAGCAACGCGGCTTTTTGCGGGCCGATGCCTTTGAGGTATTCGATACGGGTATCTAAAAATTCAGGCATTAATTAGTGATCAGTTGTCGGTAGACAGTGGTCAGTAAAGATAAAAAAAATAGTTGTGAGTAACTAGCCCGCCATTTTGCTATACGGAAGGAATCGCTTCCACCAGCATTTCATAACCTGCTTTGTCATAATAGGTACAAGTCATTTTGTTGAGGTCAACCACCCATTTCTCGACGCCTAAACGAGCGCTGATTTCGCAAAATGTAGGGTAGTTTGTTTTGCCTTGCTGGTGTTCTTTTAACTCTTTTTGAAACTGAAGTTTGTCGCTGTTTTCGGTGATTACCAATGTCGAATATTTTGGATCAGACTGTAGTGTGGCATTCCCAGTTCCTTTGTATAAAGTATGACCATCCGTCACGAAGGTTTCGTAATGTATGACACCCAGTGTTTTTATTTCCTGAATGTATTTCGGGAAGTCGGCTCCGCTCTTTACTTTGGAGTGAGCAGATTTTATTTGCTCAAGAGTAAACATAGTATTATCGATTTGGTAACACCCAATTACTTAAAGAATAACCGATTTAATTTGCACTAAAATATTGAGGGATCAATTTTTTAATTTTCTCCAATGTCTCCGGCATAGGCAATTCACTCATACCTCCGGACGCATTCGCATGACCACCGCCATTGAAATGTTCTGCTGCCAATACATTCACAGGATTTTCTTTTCCTTTAGAACGGAAAGAAATTTTAATGATGCCATCTCGCTCAGAGAAAAGTATCGCGGCTTTCATGCCTTTGATGGACAACGCCAGGTTCGCTAAACTGTCGGTATCTCCTTTTTGGTATTTGTATTTATTGAGTTCTTCGTTGGTTAAAGAAATAATGGCGACATGGTAATCTTCCATTACCTCTAATTTTTCACTCATCGCAAAACCTTGCAAACGCAAACGACCGACAGTGTTATTGTCGTTTAAGTTTTCATGAATCAAATGGTGCTGCACACCTGCAGCGAGTAATTTACCTAATAACTCATGCGTGCGCGGTTGTACAGAAGAAAAACGAAAACTTCCGGTATCTGTTAAAATACCTAAGTATAATGGCGTGCCTATTTTTTCATCCAATAAATTACCGTTACCGGATTGTTCGATCAGCTCTGCAATCAATTGTGCCGTAGAAGAAACGTTTGTTTCTGAAACTGTAATGAAAGCGAAGTCCTGAGGATTCAAGTGATGATCGATCATGATCTTCTTGCAAGTAGCGGCTTCCAGCAAAGGCTGCATATCACCGATGCGATCGGTCCCGTTGTAGTCCAGACAAAAAATCAGATCTGCTTTGGCAAATTCTTCTTTCACTGCATCCCGTTGTTCGGACATCACTAAAATAGGAGAGAGGTCCAACCATTGCAGGAAATCCGGTGCGGCATCAGGATGGCAGATCACTGCTTTTTTTCCTAATTTTTCTATAAAGCGAAGCAGTCCCAAAGAACTGCCGACAGAATCACCATCAGGTGATTTATGAGAAGTAATAACAATGTGAGAAGCGGAGAGAATTTCGGTTACAATTTGTTTATACGTATTCATCTAGAGTTACCTGATCGAAAGGTAATGATCAAGGCACTGCAAGGTACGTAAAAGTATCCAAAAAAGAACTGGCGCCATGCGGGCGCCAGTTCAATACCAAAGTGAATAAGATTATTTTTTAGCAAGCAATTCATCAAGGTTTCCAAGACCCATTGTGAAGCCTTCTTTGAAACCGGTTTCAAGAAGTTTTTCCAGCTCTTCTGCTTTATTAAATTTTAATTCAATGTGTACGATTGTAGAGTCTCCTGTATCTTCGAAAGTATTGCTCCAAGAACTTTGCGGGAAAGTGGTATTGAGTTTTCCGTTTTCATCACAAAACCCGTCAACCAGTGAAAAGCTGTGTTGCGGATCAATGGATTTGTAATCGGCAAAAGACCATTGCTTAGTTCCGTCAGGTCCTGTCATGGCGTATAGCCAGCGACCGCCTACTTTGAAATCCATGGATTTCGTTTGAGCTTTCCAGGGCTTAGGTGCCCACCATTGATCCAGCAATTCTGCCTGTGTCCAGGCAGCCCATACTTTTTTAAGGGGGGCAGCAAATTCTCTTTCGACGTTGATTTTCTTGTTGGCCTTGTCAACAGTGAAATTCATTAGAAGACTACTTTTCATTTTTTTTCGAGTTAAGGTGAACGAATAATGATCGAGTTGATTTCTCACTGCTTTGAGTGGACTCAACCATTTATTTACTCCTTCATTTTCAGCAAGTCACATGCCACCAATAGTCGAATGCATTTTAGCAAAATCATTTTGCCAATAATTCATCCAGGTTGCTAAGACCCATCGTGAAACCACCCTGAAAGCCCATGTTTATGATATTTTCAAGATTTTCCAGCGATTCATATGTGATTTCAATGGACACTAGTGTGGTATCTTTACCCTTTTCGCTAAAGGTATTGTTCCACAATGAATTTGGAAAGGGAGGTTGATTGGGCTTTCCATTTTCATCGCAAAATGCATCCAGCGCGGAATAGTTTTTCAATGGAGCGATCGATTTGTAATTTATCTTGCACCAGTGTTTTTCTCCCTCAGGACTAGTCATGGCATAAAGCCAATGACCGCCGACTTTAAAATCCATCGTCTTGGTTACCGCCATCCATGGCCTTGGTGCCCACCACTGATCCAACAATTCAGATTGTGTCCAAGCGGCCCATACATTTTCAAGAGGGGCTGCAAATTCTCTTTCCACATTAATTTTTTTGTTGGCCTTGTCAACAGTAAAATTCATTAGAAGACTACTTTTCATTTTTTTTCGAGTTTAGGTTAACGAGTACTTGATCAAGCTGACTGAAACGGGTTTCCCAATGCTTTTTCAGCTGATCCAACCATTTGTCTACTTCTTTCATTTTTTTAGGGTTGTATTGATAATAAATTTCCCGGCCCACTTTTTCCTGCTTCAGCAAGTCACATTCTGCCAATATTTTAATGTGTTTCGATACCCCCTGACGGGTAGAATCAAAATGTTCAGCTAAGGCATTTGGTGTCATGGCCTGTGCGGCAACAAGCACCAGTATAGCTCTGCGTGTAGGATCGGCGATGGCCTGGAAAATGTCTTGTGTCATACGTGTAGTTTATAGCGCAACTATATGGTTGCAAATATATACGCAACTTTTAAGTTGCGCAAGTGGTTGAGCATTATTTTTTCTGGTTTTTTTTAAAAGAAGGGTTTTTTTGACCTTAATCCGGAAAAAGGGAAGATTTTTTATTTTTTCGATCCCATGTTGGATGTAATAGCAGATCAGCAGACCGATGGTATATTATACAAAAAAGTCATCTATTCTATCTCCATCTGTAATTTTTAGACCAGGCATAGAATGTCACGATTTCGACGGAGTGATTTTTTAACCACTTGACAACATCCGGATCTTCAGAACTTGCAAAGACAATGTAGGAAAAAGTTTCTGTCAGGTTCTTGTCTTTCATTTCTATAAAGTAGGGGGCGTAGTATTCCCAGTAAAAACCAAAATTATCTTTTTTAACTTCCTTCATCGAAGAACATATTGTTTCAAATTTTCTTTGGAACAATTGTACGGCTGTCTTCTTTTTGTTTTTCTTGTCATAATCCATTGCTGCATCCATAGCCAGTATCAAGTCGGTTGTAGTAAAACTGTTTTCTTTGACTTTCCCGTTTTGTACCGTATCAGCCAGCATGTCGGAAGAAATGTTGATGGTAATAGAATTCTTACCTGTTTTTTCAACATCGCCCTTCATAAGCCTTTGAATACCTATTAAATTTTCTTTGGCCCGAGTACCTTCCTGTTCCAATACAAAAAATCTACTGTATGCCAGAATGGAAGGAATTCTTTTTTCTTTCAACAGCAACAGTCTGGCCAAGGCATTGTGAGAACCCGGATGGTTAGGAGAGAGCGTTGCGGACTTTTGAAAACAGAGTATCGCTTCATCGTATTTCTTAAGGCCGGAATAGGCGATACCTTTGTTGAAAGGCAATTGATAATAATTCGGAAACTGTTTCATGCCTTCGTCATAAATCTCCAGTGCCTTTTCTGTTTGTTTAAGGTTGTCATAGGCATTCCCATAAGTGACATAGACAAGTTTAAGACCATTCTCTCCGGGGTATAATTCAATGGATTTTTTGCAATAGGCAATCGCTTCGTCGTATCTTTTAAGCACAGCCAGCGTCATTGCTTTTTCAGACATGGCCAATAAATTGTCTTTGTCCAGATCAAGTGCTTTGTCGTATTTGGCAAGAGCTTCCTGGTAATTCCCGTTGTCATAAGATGTGATGCCTTCATTGACCAGTTTCTCAGCTTCTTCTTTTTGTTGTCCGAAAGTGATGTGGCTGAATAAAAGTAGGGCGAAGAATAATAGAGTATGTTTCATGCTGTAATAGTTAAGCGTATAAAAATAGTTAGGAGATGAAAAGTAATAATACGTGTATGGTGAATTATTGTTGGGAATGGTACTTGAACAAAAGAAACTAATTTAGATCAACAGGTATTGATCCTTTTGTCTCATCAATATACTTATAGATAGCCGCTACTTCTTCTTTAGTCAAATGCGCAAAACTCGGCATAGGCGATTTCCCATATTGAAGGTAGAGTGCATTGGCTTGTTGATCTCCGCTAGCTATGAGCGCAGAAGAGTTGGTCGTAAATTTATAGAGCCATGTGGCAGTATATTTAGTAGTGGCATTGGCTAAAGCAGGTCCGACGCCATTTTTGTCAATGCTGTGACAGGATTTACAACCATTCTCATTAAATAATATTTCACCATTTGTGACGTCATCGCAGCAAGGGAAAGCCACGTCATATAAACTTTTGATAAATTCTTGTTCTGCCTTCAATACTTTTTGTCGCAGCTCTTCTTTGTAAAATTTTTCCATGTATACAAGATCACGGGCGATGGTATTTTCTTTGCTATAGCGTTGAAACTTGCTGAGTGTTACTTTTAATTCTTCCGGTGTAGTAGGAGATAAAATAATGGATGCAAAATTTTCAGTGCTGCTTGTAAATGAATGCATTCCGATATAAGGTATTTCATTTTTGTAACCGATGGAAATTATAAAAACCACTTTTTCTTTTGGCATAAGCATTTCCTTTGTCTCGCTATTGCCGGCATAGAAATCTTTGTTGTTGGAAGTGTTTAAACGGTACAGGCTTTTTATGGATTCATAAATCACATAAGTATATACTCTGTCCATTGTTTCTCCATTTTCTACCTTTACTTCCAGTTTGGCAGGACCGAAGTCTTTTTCCACCGGACCGGTGTCGATATTGACCCAGCCGGTTTTTGTCCAATCCAAACCGTAAGTTTCCATTCTATGCTTCTCTCTTTTCCATAGCAGCTTTTTATAATCCTCTACAATTTTCTCCGCTTCTTTGTTTTTATTTTCAAGTACTTTTAAAAGCTTGGCTTTATCTCGCTCTAATTCTTGTTTCACTTTGGCAAGATTCTTTTCATAATGCGCATTGAGTAGTGCACTGTATTTGTCGGCCTCTTTTACTTTAGTTTGCTTGAGCTTCGCAAAATTTAAAAAATCATGACCGTATACATACAACTTATGTTCTTCACAAAATGCTGCTGCCATGCTGTCTAGTTCATATAGGTTCTTATCCAGGTTCCTGGTGTAAATCTCAAGCAACTCATTGCTGCATGTTTTGAAAATAACTTTTAACCGGGCCTCAAACTCTTTGGTCGCAATCAAAGTCTTTTGATACTTTGCGGAATGAATGACTTTAATAATGGCTGGATCAATTCCGCAATTCTTTTTAGGCAGGTTATCCTCATGTTCATTTTCACTAACGCTATCACTTTTCTCTACATCGTAGGAATCAGAAGTATATTTTTTATTACGAACTTGTGCCTGAGTATTATAATAGGGTTCGTTTATTGGAATTGATTTCTCTTTGTAATATTTCTTATCATTACCGTCATAAGTAGAAAGACTATAGTACAAACTGGCTGTTAATTTTTTGGTTGATTTTGCATAACCCTTATAAGGCATGCCGGCGTCCACGGCATTTTGGAACCCTTCCGGTAAAAAATCTAAAGAATCGATAGGTACGATTTTAAGAAAATTATCCAATGCCTGTGGCGCTATCCAGTTCATATTACCGAGACTGTCTCTCACTCCTTCGTACGCCATCATGCCGGGCTTCTTTTTGAAGGTTGGTATTTCTAGGTGTATGGGATTGTCTTTGTTAATCGTCAGTTGTTCCCCGTTGGCTGTGACATTGAAATAAATCATACCATCTGTTTCCAATAGCTTGCCATCTGCTGTAGTGGTGAGGTTAGAGAGGATCATTTCTTCGATAGATAGCGCTTCGGATAGTTCGATTTGTACATTGTCTTCCACAATTTCTCCTTTGGCGTTTTTAAAACAACCTTTGGGACAAGTAATGGTTGTGCCGTTTTCACCTTCTACCACATTGTCTTGCTTGGCATCAATGGTGAACAGCTGGCTGGCTGTCATCGTTTTTGTGAAAGGATCGGAAGGATGGTTTTTCACTGTTTTATTGAGTGAAGCGTTGTCGCATCGCATGCTTGTAGATACTATGAATGCTAGTAAAAACAGTAGAATTGATTTTTTTGTCATATAAGTATTTTTTATTCTCCTTCTGTAGATACAAATTCAATATCGTCTTTGATCAAGACATTGTTGTATTTTAAAGATCCTCTCATAACTATTGTTTGTGCTGGTAGTATTTCAGACCAATCATCCATATTAATCAAAAAAGCACCTCTAAATTCTAATTTCATAGGACCATTTTGACCCGTCATATAAATACCATCTGAATCCACGTGAATGGAATCGTTAGTAATTTCTATTCTTTCCTGATGATTCGAATTCCATAAATAGAAAAAAGCATCATTTAACTTTTCGAAATTTACATATAGACCTTCAAATTGCTCTTCTTCTAAGGCTAAGGTTGGTTCACAAAGAAAGTAACCTGATAAAGCACGCATCTCAAGGTTATTGAAAACAGTATCCAAAACAGTTTCTTTGACTTTCGATTTAGGAATACTGTCTAATCCTGCAGTTTCTAAACTGTCTTGAGAAATCAATTGATCGGTCTTGTTTGATTCACAAGAAAGAAGGAAGCATAAAAATAAAAGGGTAGTTGTTAACTTTGTCATCGTATAACCAATTAGTGGAGTGTTATGATATAGTTTTATACATTTTCCTTTACAAAGGCATAAAGCCATCACCCAATGTTTTCTCCTCCATGCCTACGAAAGAATAATGTCTTGGTAAAAACCAGGAAATGGAGCGCATGACAGACTTGTAAACCGCTTCATTAGGAAAAGAATGTGGTGTCAGGTTAAATACCAAATCTTGTGAAACGCCACCGTCTTCGGCATGTCTCATCATCAGCAATACTTTCGGATCTGCGATGCCATTCGCCTTTAATAGGTTGCTTACTAGTTGTCTCGTTACTTTAGGTAGAATGTTTTCAGCCGGTTGGCCGGTTAGTATTTTTTCTTCCTTAGCAATGACTTCGTCGGTATTGGCTTTGGAAAAGGGCGTGTCTTCTATGGTATAGAACTGTTTGTTCAAATGGAAATTCAGCACATCGCCATAACTCAATACCCAATCCACCTGACTGCTGGTAGGATTGAGCACGATACCAAATCCTGATGAAAGCAGGAAGTCATCTTTCATTTTTTCAATGACGAAGCATTGAAACGATTGATTCGGTTCCGGCAAAAAAAGCTGGAAGTAAGGAAATCCATCGGGCCCTTTAATGACTTGCGGTTCGCCGCAGCGGAAGCTGGCTTGCGCCAGATTGTCCAATAAAGATTTTTGCCAAACGGCATTTCGTTCATTGTGCGGAATTTTTACCAACTCATAAATATTACCCGTCTTCTGAAGGTCCCCTAAGTAAGGTTCGTTTTCTTTTTGTTCCGTCATGGTATAAAATAGATTAAATGGCGCAGTAAAGAGTACTGTTTATTTTTCATCCTCAAGTCGCTGCAATAATTTGGGTAAGTCCGAATAAGGCGCAAGGCCTTCTTGCTCCCAGTCTTTTTTATTTTTAATTCTTGCTTTCACCGCTTGTATGCTGGCGTTTTTATTTTGCTTTAATACTTTATACACCAAAGGTATGTCTGCATAATCTGTAGGATCATAATACATCCAGACATTGATTAATAGCTCTAAGTCTTCAGGCTGAGTGACTGTTTTCAACGCTTGTAAGCTTTTTGTCATATCGGCTTTGTTGACCTTAGAATCGGTAGATTCGCCATATTTAACATATCCATCGAAAACTCTTTTGATGGTTTGAATAGGAGTTTCTTGGTTTTTCTTTTCCTGAGCAAATACACTCAAAGATGTCAGGATTAGAAAAACGGCAGTTGTATAGATTTTTTTCATTGTGTCTGAATCTCCCAAATCAAATACTGACCGTTAATATAATCGAATACTATTTCTTTAATAGGGTGCCCGGATTTAATTTTAATGACGTGCAAGGGATTTCTTCCTTCTGCCAGACGAATGTTTTCTTCATAGCTGTTGAGGTCTGATGTATTTATTTTGTTCAGGCCTTTACTGATTGTTCTCAACGTTTGAAATACTTTCGAGTAGTCTGTGGCTATTTCTGTTCGGATGGACTTACTGAAGAAAAACGTTTGGTCTTTCGCATAAATTTCTAATCCTGGCGCCAGCACGAGCGCTACATCACTATTTTTAGTGGACTGAAGAGCCTTTACTATAGTTGCGAAATGAGGCAGTTTGCTGATATCAGGTTTATCTTCGAGGTAGGTATTGATGATTTTTATACTGGACAATTTACCGCTTGTAGATATTTCTACGGAATAGTTTGTTTTGGTATAGGTCCATTTTTCTCCGTAGTCACCGATGTTTTCCCGGTTGTCAGGTTTTCCTAATATTTTTTCTACTTGCTTCGCTTCATCACCGAATTTTAAATTTTTGAAACCAAGGTCTATTGAAGTATTATTACCCGAGATTTGAATAGACCAGATGAGACTGGTCTCATAAGCAGCATATTCAAAAATCATGTAGGCACTGCTATCAGGCCTAATTAAAAAGGCTTCGTATTCAAAACCATCTTCAAACTTCTCTTGTCTGAAGGCTTTGCCCCATTCGTTTGTTGCTGTTTCACGGTACTGTCCTAGTCTGAAGCCATTCAGATCGGTGATGATCTCTTGCGCATTGCATGTCAGAGAGAAGAAGAGTATAAGTATAGAAAATATTTTCTTCATAGTTACGGAGTATATGAAATGCTTATTTGTATTTATCGGCCACACTGTGCCATTCATGTTCTATTTTAGTCATCAGCAAAGCATTGTCAAATTGTACCGATCCTTTTGGAAAGATGGATTCGTCTTCAAAAAAACTGGATTGAACATTCAGTACTTCCAATGGACTAACCTTCCAGGTAAACGCGTTAAGTTTTAATCCTTCAAATGTATTGTGATTAGGAGAGTATCCGACCGATCCTTTTTCAAAAAAATCAGAAACGTTTTCTAAGGTATTGAAAATAGAATGTTGGTTGAAGAGCTTCGTTTCTTTAGCATCAATGGAAATGCTTGTTTGATCCGAACTCATGAAGTCGACATGGTAATTGCCGTCTGATTCTTTAACATTGAATTTGGCGAGGTAATGTTTGCCCGGAAAAATCCGTCCGCCGACTAATGCATTTAATCTCAAAGACGTATCTCTTCGGGGAATATAAACGCCTTCTTTCGTTTCTCCTTGCTCGTCCCATTCCACTGCTATTCTGTGTGCTCCATTTTCAGAAGAGATACCTAAAAAGCCTGGAACCCACTTAGGTCGGATGTCATGAAGACGAATGAGGCATATACCTACAATCGCTTTGCCCTTGTATACTTTAGGCCTGAATGGCTTTGGAACAATGTTGGCAACGATAGCAGGATCTACGGTGTAGTTGATGAGTATTCTGCGGTCTATGATGCCGCGTATGGTGGGGATTTTCATGTGTTTATTTTAAAATATTTTTTATTGTATCTATTTCCCAGACACCTTGATGCTTGATGAGGCTGACCTCAATAGTTCCATAGAGGTGATATACTTTTTCTTCTGCATTGTAAAATGCGTTTCTGATTTCTACGAGCGCAAAAGAAGAAGTCTTGATTTTAATGCTGGAAATTTTTATTGCATCCACTGGTTCCTGACCGCCAACCCAACGGTAATAATTGCTAAAGTCGCAATTGATTCTTTCATAATCACTTAAATCTGTATACCGTGTATTAAAATCAGAATCATTTATTTTAGCTAAGCTATCTAAGCAAATGTTGTAAGAGCTTTTCTCTGCATGCATTAAATTATCCGAGAATTTATATTTTTTAAGCTGAGCAAAGTATTCAGAAAAATCCAGTGTCATCTTACCGTTTGAGTTTTTAGTAAAGACGGGTTCAAATTCTGCATTCTTATGGTTCTTGACGGCACTTAAATACCAGCCATAAAAATCAGTAACAGTTTTTCTAACAAGAGTAGAATCTGCTGACTGTTGCCCGGAAGAGTTAAAGATTACGCCCCAGGTTAAAATGATAATCAGTAGGAATAATTTAAATCGCATCATTTCCCTTTCAGTGCTTTAAGTTCTTTCTCTGCATCTTGTTTGGCTTGATCGTCGCCGTATTTGGAAGTCAGCTCGTAATACTTGATCGCATTTTTGGTATCGCCTTTCATTTTATAGGCATAAGCAATGTTGCCTAAAACAATGTAATCTTTCGGCGCCAGTTTTTCTGCTTTGAGTAGCGGAATGAGTGCCTTATCGTATTCTTTTGTAAGAAGATAAGAAATAGAAAGATTGGAAAGACTTTCTATATGATCGGGATAATATTTTAAAACGGCTTCAGCAATTCTTCTCATGTTGTTCAGCAGTTCATCTTTGCCGGTATTATAAAGTTGAACCTGATAATTCTGAATGGCACCCAACATCCTGTCTTTACCATCTTCAACCGCTTTGTTATCGGTCCATAACCATTGATTTTTAATCACATCGGAATAGTCTATCGCCGCAATGATTTCCTTCGTAAAATTTTCATAGTCTGCTACTTCTCCATACATGTATACTTTACCCCAACGCATGTCCAGTCTTTTGGGATGCAGCGTTATTCCTTTGGTGATGTAAGATATTCCTTTTTGAAAATTCTTAGGTTCGTAATGCACGTCACCATATATATAGCCGACAGGTTCTTTTTTGGAAGAATCGTCGTCCATGATTTCAAGTACATCATCTCCCTTAGGATCATTGCCAAGCGTTAGTATTTCACTGCGACTTTTATCGACATAATAGTTGAAATAGGCTACATATAATTCCGCATCTTTGCTGTCTTCCTTTTCCCATTTCTTAAGAAACTGCAGTTGCGCATCGGTGTCTTTTTTAGAAGACAATGCGGTATACTGTTGTTTGAAGGTCTGAGCCTTCAATGGATTGAAAAATATTGTCAATCCCAGAAGTAAGAACAGTGGTTTTGTTTTCATATATAATTAGTTCATAAATTTGACGATTATTCCTATGGTAAAAAAAATGATACCAATGATAAACATAGATCGGCCATTCTTTCTGTCACTTTCCGAATAGGCATAGATCCGATCGCCGTTGGGCAATGTCTTTTTATGAGTTTGCAAGTGCCAGCCAATGAATATGCCCAGCAATCCTCCAAAGAAAGCGGTGATGTAACCCGCAATGATCCAACCGTCTTGATTTTTATCCGGTTTGGAGAGTTCGGCTGTTCGTTGTTGCTTGATGGTTTCTAATTCCTCCGGCTTTACTTCTTTACCTCTCTCTTTCAATATTTTTTGAGCCAATAGAAAATCAAATGGATTCCATTCATCTGGTTTAGTGATCACTTCCATAAGTTCGGCATCTGTAAATTCAAAAAGATAATAGTCTTTGTCTACGTGCTCCAACTGCCGGGAAGAATGTTCAAGCAACAGTTGATTGACGCGCTCAAAGTCTTCTTGTTTTATTTTTAAGCGATACTCTTGAGAGGTCTCGTTGAGGTTATTGACCAATTCGAAACTCAATTTGGAATCTTCGATGACATAGTCAATGTGCTCTTGCTTCAAAAGCGCTCCAAATCCTGAGACCTCCTCCGGGCTGTAAAATTTTTTGAATGTGAGGTATGAATCCGTGCTCATGTTTTTATAAGATGAGAAATTCTAATTTAATTATATTTTATTCTTTCCTTTATTTGACCTGTAGATATTCCAACCACTGCTTCGCCCATTTATTTGTCGAATCGATGGTTAGTATTTGTTTATAGACTTCAACCTGTTCTTTGTAAAGCCCTTTTTGGTTTAGTTCTTTAGCTTTCAGGCTGAGGTTATAGATTTGAATGACTTTCAGATTTTCTCTGGCAAATGTATTGTCTGAATCCACGGCGAGTATTTTTTCGTAAATGACAGCGGCCTCATCAAGCTTTCCCTCACTGTGTAGTTTGTAAGATTCATGAGAAAGCCAGGCGATGGAAAAAGGGCTCCAGAAAATGGAGGATACCATAATGGTGATGACCAGCAATCCACCCACCCATTGTTTGAAGAAACTAAATCTTGAAAGATAGGCGAGCGCTGCACCCCACAATAGACCACCGATATGACCACCGTTGGCAACATTGAAGGTGCCTGTTTGTGTCAATACAATACAGAGCACTAGCCAAATCATAAACAGCAGACTCGTTCTATTATCAATATAGTTTTTGTATTCCTCCTCCGACAGGCTTTTGATATAAATAAATCCGAAGAAGGCATAGGCGATTCCGGAAAGTCCGATTCCGGTACCATTAGAAAAAGCCAATTGTATACAAGAACTGGCGAGAGCAGAAGTGATGATCAGTAAGCCGTAGAAAAATTTATTACTTTCATATTCAATCTTCTTTCCGAGAATCCAGATCCAATAGATATTGAAGAAGATGTGCCAGATTTCTATATGCAAAAAGTTTGACGTGATCAATCCCCAGTAACTTCCGTTGAAGATGTCTGTCTCATTAGGCCCACCCCATCTTTTGTAAGCTTCCCAGGTAAGCGGAGTCCTTTCTAAATTTATACCGATGAATAAAGTGATGCTGAGTGCACAACAAGCCAAAGTGAGCATCGGAATGTATTTCTTGAAAAAAGCATTTTCTTCTGAGGTCATTTCAATGGGTTCTGTCATAGTGTACAATTCTAAATACAGGATTAAACATAGTAGTCGACTTAGTCTATTCTGTCTAAAAAAGAAGCCTTTGATAAAATGTGAAGTAATATTTTAATATCGTCTGCACTGTACATGTGATCAGGAAATCCTAAGACCATACTATGGTCAAGTCCCATCAGGATTAAATTGTCTGTCTGGCCTATAGCCTCCAAAAAATCCTTGTTGAATAATTTTTCTACCTGATCTTTCTCCGTGGAGAGTAAATGGTATTTGTCACTAAACTGTTTAGCGTGTGCAAAGTTGATGTCTTTTTTACCAAATAAACCGGATACTTTATCGGAGAATAGTTCTGGTCGCATATTTGTTTCACCAATAGATGATTTACTTTTTGCGTAAGCCCAACCTTGAATAGTTTCTCCTAAATCACTTTGCCCACGTTTCATGCTGAATTCGTATCCTTCGTCTATATAGGTTTGAATAAATACAATGTCAGCATGAGCTGATTCTACCTGAAAGCAATTAACCACTTGAGGTGTTTTTTCATGGTATAAAACACCTAAGCTGCTGAAGAGCTGTTGAAAGCTATCCAGTTGCTCTTCCTGGGAAATTATTTTTTTCTTGTAATTGATGTTGGTATAAGAAATTTCCAGTTCTTCTATAAAATCGGGATCAAGGCCGTTGGTATTGAACATATCACTATTTTTTTATTCCTGTTATTACTCACATTCTTTTATATTCCGCTCCACTAAATCTTCTTTTTCTTCGTCCCAGATATAGCAGTGTTGTTCTACCAAAACCATTTCATTGTCGACGACTTTATATAGCGCCATCGTATGCTGCCTTCCGGCGCAGCATTGATTGTGTTCGGATATTCTTTTTGTGTTGTTGTCAAACTCTAATGAAATACCGCTAAATGAACTTTCAAAATAAGTATTGGTTTTAGGATCAAACAGGAAATACAAACTTGATGTGTTCGGCCCGGCGTAACTTGATTCAAAAACAGAAAAATCATTGATGCCATCAAAGTTAAAGTCATCTACCGATATATTGTTTAATCCCCAAAGCTGACAATCCATTTCTAATGTCTGGATGAGTTTGTCGGTCTTCTTTTCATAAATTTTTACAGCAGTGACTTTCGCATAAAATTCATCTTTCATTTTTGACGTCACAAGTTTGAAATAATGACCAGGCAACGATACCGGCTGCATCATCTCTTGGTTTGTCCATTCTATGGCATCTCCATAGTTGAAGTCAAATAGTTTAGTGAGTGTTATGTTGAGTTGTTTTTTTGTATTAAGATCTAGCCAGATACCTTCAATCGTTTTACTTTTAGGATCAAAGTTGTCGAAGGTTAAAGACGCAGTATTTTTGTTATCAGTGCCTTTCTCGAACAGGATGAGTTTCTTTGCTTTCAGTTCTCCGACAATGGCAATTGGTTCATCGTAGTTGGAATAACTATAGATTGCGTTTGCTACACCATCGGAGTAAATGTTTGTTACGAGTTCAATCGGATATTTGCCAATGAAGCCTTTGTAGCTTGTTTGCGCATGGATGCTGCATGAAAGGAGTAGGAGTGGGAGTAATAGCGAAAGTTTCATTTCATTGTCTTTTTATAAGCTATTTTTTGCCGCAAGCTGTTTTTATAGCTTCTTTATAATCTTCAGTGACAGGATCGCCTCCTAACGTCATACATTCATTATAGTACAAAAGTGCCTTTTCGCAATCTTTTTTGTTGTAGTAACACACCGACATTTTGAAAAGTGTATTCTGATTTTTCGGGTCAATTTTATACGATTGAGAGAATAAATTGATGGCCTTATCAAGTTCTACGTTTGACTTTTCAGGATTCGTTGAACTCAGATTAAAAAAATCGATCATTGAGCAGGTCGCCAGATCAGTGATGATTTTTGAATGGTTAGGATTCTTTTTCAAACCGATTTGATATTGTTCTCTCGCTCTGTTCAGGTCACCTAAAACCATATATATGCCTCCGTAGCCCCAATAGATATCCGTGTTTGTAGAGTCCAACAGGTAAGCCTGATTGAACCGGTACATCGCTGTTTTGAGATCTTTGTATAAATACTTAAAACCTACTTCAATAAATTGTTTGGAAGCTTCCTGACGGGTTAATCCTTTGCTGAGCATATCTGCAATGAGCGATTCGTCAGCTTCTTTCTGTTCGGCTGTTTTAGTTACCAATCCATATTTGGGTAAGAGTCTAATGTTTGTTGCTGCCTGACGATCCCATTCTTCAAGCGTCAGTTGTTGTCCGAATGCCTGAAGCGAGATGAATAATGATAGAAGAATGAATAGTCTCATAAAAAGTCTTATTCGTTTTATTGTAAAATAGGTTAATGATGTACTTCTTAAAAAACAACTTCACAGTCTGGAAGCGCTTGTCTTATTCTTGCGAGTTCCATGTAATCTATGGCGTTGCCGCTTAGTCCCAGATAAGTAAGCTTTGAAAGCTTTCCGATATCAGCTGGCAATTTATCCAGACTGCAGCCGTACAAAGATAAATGCTCAAGATTCGAAAGTGCGGTAACGTTTTGAATGTCTGAAAGTCCTAAATTATCCGATAGATCCAAAGATTTCAATTGCTTAAGCTCTCCGATTTCCGGAGGAAGTTTTGTTATGGCATTGACATTCAAACGCAGACTTTCAAGATGTTTGAGCCGCTTAATCTCCGGAGGAATTTCGTAAATCATCCAGCATTGTGTGATGTCATTGCCTTGGTCATCGGATACTCTGTAGTCGCAATCCATGCCTTGAATGGACAAATCAGTCAGCTCAGTCATTTCGAAGACATACGCAGGAATTTTATCACTTTTCAATTCTGCTGTAGTAGAATGATATACCTTAGTCCCACTGTGTGCACAAGAAGTTAGGATGAAAACTAATAATAGCCCTATGATTCTCAAAATCAGAAATTGTTTACTGTTCAACATACTTTGCCAGCGCTCTGAAATTTATTTAATGCTCTGAACTCTCGAGCCGCTCCGAACCCCGCAATGGCGGCAAGGTGCTGTTATGTGATCGGAGTATTTCGATTGCCTCTCTTACTTAATTATCTTATTACATATAGCTAACCGGCTTCAAAGAAAGAGTTATTAATACTTTTTTATAGTTTTTTAATTTCCGGAACAAATATGAGTAACTGTGATTGTCGTGTCTTTTTTAATTATCGAATAATCAAGTCCTTCTTCCTTTATAACCGAATCTCCGATATTCATATTTATCCAAAGTGTGTTTTGAGTTGTGTCTCTGTTCTTAATTAGTTGAATAATATGTATTTTTTTGTTATCATCAATTAACTCAATAGTTGGACAATCCTTATAGCTAGAAAGGTATTTCTCTTTAACAACTCCTTTAAATTTATCAAGGTAATAATCTTGAATGCAATGGTTCGTGCAAGCTGATATTAGTAAGCATATTAACGGTAATGTATGTTTTATTTTTTTCAAGTAGTAATGATTTAATTTTATTCAATAATTGAATTTGGAATACCCTTTATTCTGCTTACTCTGTCACATAACGGACAGCAGCTTGACGGCGATGGAGGGATGTTAAAGCTCCGAGCAATCAAGCCACTCTGAATTTATTTAATGCTCTGAACTCTCGAACCGCTCCTAAACCCGCAATGGCGGCAAGGTGCTGTTATGCCTCGTGCTTTTTATTTTGCAAAGACGGGGAATCTCTTTTGAGTTTTCATAGTTACTCGTTCTATATTATCATGCAACTCCTTAAATTGTCGTTTTGAACATTTGCTTTTTATTTTTTCAAGGAATTCATCTACATATGTTCTATTGGTAAATCCCGTTGACCATGCTAAAGTATAAATCTCAATTCGCTCACTATTAGAATTCCCGAGTATATACAAATTCGTTGATCCATTATGGGAAAGCCTTTGTATTAAATAATATCCGTCTTTTATATTGTATTTACTTGAATAGCAATATTGATTCTCATTAGCAAAAGTTGTTCTAGTACTTAAAATCAAACTATCTAATGATCTATTTACCGAGTAGGTTACGTTATCTGAAAACAGAAAATCTTTTTCTAGTATTGTTGTGTCACCATTACATATAAAGATTATATCTTGTTTCAATTTATGGCATTCACAGCTATCAGTTGACGTTCTTGTTCCGATCGCCATACTCTTATTAAAAAGGAACGATATTGTTAAAAATAATATAATTATATATTTCTGATTCATATTAAATTAATTTCGTATTATTTTTCGGTATTAGTATGTGGCCTAACGGCGTATAGCAGCTTGACGACGATGGAGGGATGTTAAAGCTCCGAG
>JAQBNS010000021.1 GCA_028288405.1 Chitinophagaceae bacterium | reverse complement strand
ATTTTTAATACACCAGCAAACAACCAAGCCATTCTAATCTTATTCTTTCTTAATTTTTGTATTACGGAATATACTCCAAATAAAAGGTTGAACACCTACATAGGGATCAAAATAGTTCTCCCATTTTATCAACTCAAAAAGAGCAGATGTACAATTTCGATGAGGCATTGGATTAGATTTTTTACATCTACTCCTCACAAATTTTTGAGCAAAATTTCCCGATCAATTATAAATACCTGATTGCAAATACAATCCAAAACACCTTCGGGATAATGGCTACTTAGAAAGTTTTCATGACCACTTCATAATGTCCGAAGAATTTTCTGTTAGCGGTCTGTCGATCTGCTTGTTACCACTTTCTTCTGGAATGGATAGCAATAAAGCGCTTCGACGTCCTTAATACGTTTCAAATAAAAAAGGTAACTAAAAAAAATAAGCAGGTAGGGTACTATTTATCCGTTGCCTTCCCAATACTTATAGGTAGGCATTTCCCATCTGTTCTTTTTTAACTTACGGAATGCTTTGGGCAACCAATGCATTTTATCGTACACACGTTTAGGCTCTCCCATTTTTATTGGAGAAATATAATCGATCTCCTGAATGATCTTGGAGAGCACTGATCCCTGAACAGTATGGTATTGAAAAAAATCAGACAGTATCCCTCTAAACTCTTTGAAGCTCCAATAATGAAAAAGATATTTTGAACTGTCAAATACTGTTCCTTCTTTAGAAAGATATAAGGAAAAGCCAAACTGCTCTGCAATGTGTTTGGGATAAAGTTTGTAAAACCCATCTGTAAAACACAAGACTTTATCCAGTATGTACAACTTGGAGCTCTTGAATCCTATTACGCCGGCATTCCAAACCCCTGTATCTACAGGCACATCGAAGCCTTTTGAGCGAAGTTGCTGCTGGTGCTTTTTAATAAACTTACCCATTTTTAAAATGAGAGGAAAAGTGCTGGTATTCAATTTGCCTTCAAACTCATGCATAACAAATATGCCTTGCTTGATCTTGTCAAATAACTCTTGCACGGGATGGATGAAAACGACATCAGAATCCAGATAAAGTACCTCATCGTCTTTTAGCGTGGAGGTAAAATCGAGCAACGTTTCAATCTTAACACGGTGAACAAAATCTATTGAACCTCTCCACTTCTTTACCAACGAGGCATCCAATGATTTACACAGTACTCTTTCTTTTCCTAAAACCAACTCGAAATGCAGGGGGGTATCGGTATAAACAACAAGTGTAATCTCACGGTAATCTAAGCCATGCACCTTATAAAAAGACAACATAGAGTATAGTGCTTCATTCAAAATATCTTCGCTGCCATAGGCTTGATAAACAATATACTTTCTGTTCATTTCCGTCAAATTTTATTCACTAAACTATGAAAACCATAATTTGCTTTAAATTAAAAAGATTAAATTAACATCTCAATCAATTGGATCTTTTTCAAAAATATGGAATATAGAAAACTAGGCAAAACCGGATTAAAAGTAAGCGCACTCAGCTTGGGATCATGGCTTACATTTGGCAATCAAATTTCTGATGAAACAGCGAAAGAACTCATGCATGCGGCTTATGACCATGGCATTAACTTTTTTGACAACGCCGAAGGGTATGCCGAAGGGAAATCGGAAATAGTGATGGGAAACATTTTGAAAGCTTCCGGATGGGAAAGGGATAGCTTCATTGTATCGAGTAAAGTTTTCTTTGGAGCCGGAGGTAAGAAACCCAATCAAATTGGATTGAGCAGAAAAAGGATTACCGAAGCTTGCCATGCTGCATTAAAACGATTGCAAGTAGAGCATCTGGATTTATATTTTTGTCACAGGCATGATCCTGAAGCTCCGGTAGAAGAAACCGTATGGAGCATGCACAACCTGGTGCAACAAGGTAAAATTCTCTATTGGGGAACTTCTGAATGGTCAGCGCAACAAATCACCGAAGCTCACCTGATTGCAAAACAACACCATTTAATTGGTCCGGTAGTAGAACAACCGCAGTACAATATGTTCCATCGATTTCGTGTAGAACATGATTACCTGGACCTATACAATGGTCTTGGACTAGGAACAACAGTATGGTCTCCCCTGGCTTCCGGATTACTGACCGGTAAATATTCTAATGGAATACCTGAAGATGCTCGTCTCAAAATGGATAATCTAAATTGGTTAAAAGAGCTCGCATTAACGGATGAGAAATTGAGTAAAGTCAAAAAGCTACAGGCCGTTGCGAATAAACTTCATCTTAGCTTAGCCCAACTAAGTATCCTATGGTGTTTAAGCAATCCTCATGTAAGCACCGTCATTCTTGGGGCTTCCAAGGTGCCTCAGTTCACAGAAAACCTAAAGTCCATTGAGTTGCAATCTTTATTGACAGCCGAAGTAAAAGAAGAGATTGAAAAAATATTAGACAACAAACCCTCTGTGCTCGTTTTCTAAAAATCAATCATGGTGTGAGGAAGTGCTTTCTTGAATCTTTCAACATCACCGCGGCTTACTTTTGTTCCTTTAAGATTGAGCAATCGAAGGCTCTTCATAGACTCCATGTGTACAGGCAACACGGCCAGTTGATCATTATACTCTAAATCAACAAGTGACAAATCCGTCAAACCAGCGATGCAGTGATGCACTTGGGTAATGCTATTATGCCCCAGGTATAAATAGTGTAACGTTGTCAAACGACAAAATTCTTCAGGAAGTACGCTGATCATATTATGACTTACATTGAGTGTGTTTAATTCCTTTAAGTCAAATAATGTCAGTGGGAGTTTGGTAATTTTATTATAAGAAACATTTAAGCGGTATAAAGATTTTAGCTCTGTAATATGTTCAGGAATTTCTGTTAACTGATTGCCATAGATGTTGACTATTTTTAACGCGGGCATTTTAAATAGTTCTTCAGGAATAACTGAAAAAATATTTTCCGCCAGACTCAAATCATGTAAATGAACCAACGTGGGAAAATAGGAAGGTAATGTAGATAGGGAATTTCCTTTCAAACTTAATACCTCGATGTTTACAAATTGTGAAAGTGCTTCGGGAACTTTGTCAAAATTCTGGTGCTCCAGAATTAATACTTTTACGTTTAGTGGTTCTTTTTTAGCTTCTTCTATAGTATAGAAGACTCCTTCACCTCCATCATTCACTTGACTTTGAGCGAAAACAGCAGTCAGACAAAAAAGAAATAAGTAAGCAGTGTAAATTATTTTATTCATTGAGCCTTCCAGTTTTTACTACTTAACGGAAATCATTGGAGCTAGTTGTTAAAGTAATCATTTTTTGATCACCTCAGTCTTTTTTATATAAGGCACAACATCTATTTCGTTCCTAAAAATTTATCTATAGAATAAAAAAGGGCTTCTGATATAAAACCAGAAGCCCTTTTGGTGAGGATAAGATTATTTAGTATTTGATCAACTTAATTGTTTTGATGTCGTCACCTGATTTAGCTCTTACGAAGTAAACTCCGTATGCTAAGCCTTCCAGTGAGAAGGTATAACTGTCTGAAATAACAGATGCATTATCCAGCAATACTCTGACTTCATTGCCCAATACGTCATAGAGTGCCAAATTCAATCTGCTTCCTACATTCTTAACATTGATCTCCACGGTAACATCTGAAGATGCCGGGTTCGGATATACTTTCAAGCCATAAGCATCCAGATCCAATCCGTCTTCAATACCC
>JAQBNS010000020.1 GCA_028288405.1 Chitinophagaceae bacterium | reverse complement strand
TCCTTTCTTTTTTTCTCTTCGTACCTCTTTACTCCTCGCTGTTATGGTTTCACCCTCACAATCATATTCTTTCTCAGCAAGTATCCATCCAGGTGATTCCAGCTTCTCAACGTCTCTACAGAAACTTTAAACTTCATGGCTAATTTTTCTAACGTATCACCTTCCTGAATAAAGTATTCGTTAGGTTCTAATGGTCTGGTTTGTGTTTTTACTTTAATATATTGTCCCACAAAAATAGTATCATTCTTCAGGCTATTAATAGAGAAGATATCTTCTACTTTCATGCCGTACAATTTAGCAATGGTATACAGCGTATTTTTAGGCTGAGTAATGTAATAGTCTTCTCCTTCTTTTAGCGTAACAAGAGCAGCCTTCTTATGTACAATGGCATCCTTACGAACCTCGTTTCTCTTTGCAATAGAATCATTTTCCTGTTTGATCAATTGATTGGCGCTAACCAGAGAAGCATTGAGTCCTTGTTCCTTTTTAATTTTTTCCTGGTAGTACTTTTTCCCTTTCTTTTCTTGTTTGAAAGATTTCTCCATCGTCGCTTGAGCGATGATGTCATCGTCTCCTATATGTCGTCTTACACGAAGTGGTGTATAAGGAATTAATTGATCCGCATTCAAATCGTTGAGTTCCTTCAACTCATCCACAGACATTTCAAAACGCTTGGCGATATCGTATATGTTTTCCTTTGGTTCGATGACATAGGTCATTGTTTTCGCTTCGTAGCCGGGGCCTCCCAATACATAAAACTCAACGCGCCTATTCAACAACCTTCCTATTTGGTTCAGGTTAGGAGCAAGTGGATGGCCTTTACCCAATGAGTTCACCACCATATCCGATTGTTTCAAACCTGCGCCCACCAAATACTGTCTGGCGGCATCGCCTCTTTGCTCGGATAGTTTTTTATTGTAATCTACCGTACCAATGCTATCTGTATTGGCATTCATTTCTATCTGAACTTCCGGATACTTTTTTGAGTAGGCAACGAGTTCATTCAATACTTTTTTCGCTTCAGGTCTTAACTCACCCTTATTAAAATCAAAATAAACATTCTCAAACAATCGCCTGGAGGCTGCTTTATCGGAACCTTTTACTTCTACATCGCCTATCATATATTGAATGCGTTGAGTAAGTTTTGCATTCTCTTCTATCAAAACAACTTTGTATGTTTTACCGGCAGGCAGGTTATCAAATTTGAATTTGCCCTCGCTATCGGTAGTAGTGGTTTTAAGCTGCACACTGTTTTCATCCGTCAGCGCTACATTTAAATCCGGTACCGGAGTTTTTGTCTTTTCATCTACAATGGAACCTTCCACCGAAATGCTTTTCACATCTTCGATAATGGAATCTTTCTCAATAAGCGCTAACAATGTTTCTTTACTCTTAATGGTGAACGTGTAAATATCATCGTTTCCTTTTCCCCCTTGTCTGTTGGATGCGACATAACCCCTCTTTGCGCCCAACACAAAATAGAAATCATCTCGGTGAGAATTGAATGGCATCCCGATATTTTTGGTTTCTTTAAATTCAGTAGATTCACTCGACATATAGATATCTAATCCTCCTATACCTTCACGTCCATTAGAAGAGAAGAACAATAGATTCTCCGCTGCAAAATACCGTGGAGACATGTCAATAAAAATAGAGTTTACGCCTTCACCCATGTTGTTGGCTGCTCGCCATTGGTCATCGCCATTGCATGTGCTGAACCAAATATCGTGCATACCCAAGCCGCCGGGTCTTTTGGATACAAAGAATAAAATCTTTCCATCAGGAGAAACAGACGGTTGTGAATTCCATTGTCCCTTCATGTTCACGTTTTCATTCAAACGAACAGCTGGTCCCCAAGTGGCATCCGAACCTTCTCCTGATTTCTTGGCTACATAGATCACACAGTTGAATTCCTCATACGCTCCTACTTTTATTTTCTCATCACAACGCGTAAAGTAGAATTTCTTATTGTCAGCGGTAAACGAACCGGCACTTTCGTTGAAGGTTGTATTGTTGACATCGAATTTATCGGCATCATCTTTCATCGCCCAACCACCTGCCCCTTGTTCGAAACGGAACATGTCACTGAATGCTCCACCCAACATGTTAAATTCAGCATGTCCTTTTGATTCCTTTCTTGAAGAAGTAACGATGATTGTAGAATCGTTATCTGCAATTACAGGAGAATACTCGGAATACTCCGTATTGATAGGCTCAGGTAAATCTGTGAAGTTATAATCCCTCTTGGGTTTTTGCATTTCGGCCAGTGCAAATTCACAGCCTTTAATTCCTTGTCTTGCTCTTTCTTTATACTCTTCCGCTTCAAGGGTTGTGGCTTTGTATTCATTAACAAACGTTTCGAAAGTTTGCTTGGCCGGTTCGTAATTACCATTATCCAATTGCATAAAGCCATGCCAGAAACGAGCTAAAGGAAATAAGTCTAACGCTTTATCGATGGTCTTTTTGTAATACTTCTCTGCATTGACGTAGTCAAAATATTCTCTGCAAGCCTCTGCATATCGATAGGCAGCGTAATAATTTTCAGGATCCTTATCGATGGTCTTTTTATATTCTTCACCGGCAGCAAAGAATTCATAATTATCATAAAACTGATCACCTCTGATCACGTTGATATCCTTTTTCATTTTAATCAACGGATCTTTTTTGCTCTTCTTTTTTTGAGCATAGGAAAACTGGCTTATACTGAGAAGTATAAACACGGTCATCATGATACAACTAACAATCGTTTTTCTGTTCATGTTTGTGCTCTTATATCCTAGGAGTAAAATACCTCCTTGTCTTAACTGTTCTCGGTTTAACGATTTTTATTGAAATCTCATAAGCTCCCCTCCCTTGTGTATTTCTACGAAGAGAAGAATTATTGACATCATAACTAAACCCAATAGTATAGGTTTGACATCCAAGTCCGATAGATGCAATATAGGCGTCACCTACTCTGTACCAACCACCTACAATCAAATCAGAAGGAATATACATAGATTCCGGATTTCCAAAACCATAGTTGACGTACATTCCGGCATTGACCTGAAGTACGGTTCCTTGTTGTGCCACCAAAACATTGGGGGATAAGTTGATTTTAGGACTGATTGAATAATCAAATCCAGCGTGAAGCTTATTGAGTATGGGTAAAGGACTGCTTTGCCCACTTACTAAGGATTCATTCGGTCTATTGAGATGATAGGCAGATGCTCCGGCATAAAAGCCCAAACCTTTTTCACGAATGTTACGATCCGGTTTGAAAAAATAAAGGATACCGGCACCTAAATCAGGATATGTTGTACTTGAAACCAGGTTATTATACTCACCGGGATCAATACTGCTATTGAAACCGCTGAAGGCATCGTATTGACTCCCCCATTGTAAGGTAGAAAAATCTACTTTCTTCTGGATGATACCGCCTTGGACTCCAAATAGCACGTGACTTTTTTCAGTCACACGCAGTACATAACTAAGATTGATATTAGCTCCTACTGCAGATAATTTTCCGGAGCCGGCCTTATCGTTGTATACGGAAATACCAACACCTCCAAAATTATTTTGTTTATCTACTTTTCTATAGAAAGGAATGATGAGAGAAATTTGATTGGTCTGGTATGGTTCTGTCACGCTCTTCCATTGTGTACGAGCATTGACGCCAGCTGTCACAGATGGTTCACTGCCTGCGTAAGCAGGATTTAAATATAAATGAGAGGAATAGTATTGAGAAAAAGCGGCATCCTGAGCGTTGGAAACTCCTACAGACAAACAAATAGATGTTACCCCCCAAACAAAACCTTTCAATATTTTATTTTTCAAATCCACTATTAGTTCATTGAACAACAAGTACAACCAAAACCAATGAAAAACGTTAGATGCAATATCACACATACGCGACAACTATCAACTAAGTTGTCTATCAAAGGTTGAATCACACTAATTTATTACAAAATAAACTTATATTTATGTTTTCAATTACATTTTGTAAGAAAAAGTATATTAATAGTTAGTGGTTATACAAACATTTACATTCCGTCCCATGGAAAAGCTAATACGTCAACTCGGAAATCGATCTCTTAAAGAATTGGCAACAGCACTATGTTCTCTTGTCTTATTCTTTTCGCTTTCTACTCCTTCTCAAGCAGAAGGTACGAAAGAACTCGCTCCTACTGCGGCAGACTTTAACAAGGCAGATATGCACATCTTTGATGTGAGTGGAGGTATAACCAGAGACTTCATGACCTATATTGCAGATGATGAAAGTAAATTGAATATAGAGATCTGTAACCCTGGGGAAGTGATCTACTTTGGGTTCAGTTACAATGCGGCTGATATTACAGGTTGTAATAAGCTCTATTATAGAATTAAGTCTCCAAGTGGGATCATTATTTTTGGTCCTCAGCAAGTAACCAATGTAGGAGCAGGCTCCATTGGTAGTTATGCTCAAGCTGTCATAGGTCCAAATGCCTTAGTTGGAGGAGCAGGTGGATACACCGCACTTTCTGTAGATCCTATAGCCGCTTTAATTGCACTCGGACAAGCTCCCGAACTAGGTTCTTATTATATAGAATTCAACCCTAATGATCCCAACACATTTATTAATTCTGCCACTAGTTGTACCGGTAGTATCAGACCTGTTAGACTTCCTGCATTTGACATCACTGTTGCTGATGCTCCCAATGGGACTCCTGTCAAAGGACGATTATGGTCCAAAGCATGGGATTTAATTACAAACAGCTTCACCAATCCTTTTAATGGTACCATGTATGTGTATGCTGATGACGGAATTGTGACCAACATCAACTTCAATGGGATACAACCTAATGGTTTCATTGTCTCCTGTAACAGAACAGGGGTAGCGAATACGGGCAATGCTTTTAACGATAGAAAGTCTATTGCAAATACCAATTCTACTTACGGTCAATACAGAATATTTTTAAATGATCCAGATGTGGATTGTTTCCCCACAGGTATATTTGGTAAGCTTACCGGCCATATTAACGTGACGGGTTGTGATCAAAATAACCGATGTATTAACATCCCTGTTGATAAACAAGGAGACGCGCAATTGATCTTAGATTTTAATGGAATACCAGGTTATCAACCCGGAACTACCGATCGTCTTTTAACCACTGTCTTAGGTGTAGGTAACAATTGTATTCTCTGGGATAGTAGAGATGGATTGGGGAATATTGTTAATCCAGGGACTAAGATTAATATACAACTAGACTATTTCAATGGATTGACCAACCTACCCATGTATGATGTGGAAAACCAAAAGAATGGTTTTATTGTAAACTTAGTCAGACCAGCTGGCCCTGCGCCTAAACTTTTCTTTGATGATACCAATGTTCCAGGTGGTGTTCAAAATTTAACGGGTTGTACGTCCAGTCTTCCGACCAACGGCTGTCATCGTTGGAACGGGACAGCAAAAGGTCCCGATGGTGTAACCAATGTACCCAGTGCTTTTGGATGGGGTGACTTACACACCATCAATACCTGGTGGTATGCCAATATTATTACTGATACCGCCAGTTATAATGTGGCCACTATTGTTGTCGATGCTGATGCTTCTAATGCAGCAGGAGTTCCCAACAAAAAAACAGTTTGTACTACTACGCCAACACTGGCATTGAACGGTAGTGTAACAGGTAGTTCTACTACCGGCGTCTGGTCAAGAGTTGGAGGTGGAGGTTCTTTTGCCAATGCCAATGCATTGAGTACAACTTATACCTTCTCCGCGGCTGATTATTTAGCAGGTACCATTAAATTAATATTAACTTCTTCCAATAATGGTGCATGTCCTCCTGCTATCGATACATTGACCATATCTGTTATACAAGGTCCAACCGTTAACGCGGGAGGTCCGGTTACTGTTTGTGCCAACAATGCTGTGATCGCTAACCTTGGCGGTAGCTTTGGAGGAGCAGCCACTGGTGCCACCTGGACCGGTGGTACGACTGCATCTTTCACCCCTAATAGAAATAAACCTACTGCACAATATAGCCCAACCGCCGGTGAAATTGCCGCTACTACATTAGTACTTACTATCACCACTACAGGTAGCGGTATTTGCCCTGAAGTTTCAGCTACCAAAACCATTACCTTCAGCACACCGCCTTCTGTAGTGATGGGTCCGGATGTTACGGTCTGTGCCAATAATGCAGCAGCAACGGTGACAGCCACTCCTAGTAATGCCACTTCCGTTCTTTGGTCAGGTGGTGCGGCAGGAAGTTCATTCGTGAACGGTGCTACCAATTCTGCTACCTATAATCCGGCACCAGCTGAAAAAACAGCCGCACCTACAAGTGTGACCCTGACATTTAAAGCGTCCAAAGCAGGTTGTACGGATGCCAGCGGAACACTCAAAGTGAACATTACCCCTACACCGGTTATGAATGCGGGTCCTAACAGAAGCATCTGTGCCAATGACTCTATAAACTTAGTAGGAACAAGAACCAATGCACCAAGTTCCGTTTGGTCATCACCTACTGCTACAGCCACTTCCTTCAAACCCAATGCGACTAACTTAAGCACCAATTATAAACCTACTGCTGCTGATATCGCAAACGGAACAGTGGTTATCAGTTTGACTTCTTCAGGTAACAACTGTACACCCGTTGTCAGTACGATGACATTGACCATTACACCTGCTCCAACCATCAATGCGGGAACAGATAAATTGGTGTGTGCAAACAATCCTGTTACTACTCTTACCGCTGTCACTACTGCTCCCGGAGTACAATGGTATTCAGGAGCAGGGAGTTATTCTGCTTCCAACACCAGTAACCCTTTAACTTATACACTCAACGCAGCGGAAGTTGCCAGTACTTCTACGGGACTTGTCGTTAAAACCACAGGCGGTACATGTCCGCCGGTAACCGATACCGTCTTTATCTTCGTTACTCCGGCTCCTACTGTGACTGCGGGACCCGATCTTCCATCTTGTGCCAACAATGCAACCGTACAGGTAACAGGCGCTACTACTTCTGCGGCCGGTATGACATGGACTACCTTAAATGGAGGTACATTCAATAACACCGCGATCATCAATCCTTTCTTTACGCCATCGGCTACAGATATTTCTGCTGCTAAAGCAACCATCATTATTACTGCCAATCAAGCAGGTTGTTTACCGGTGAGGGATACAGCGCTAGTCATCATAGATCCTACTCCTGTTGTTTCAGCAGGACCGAATCGAAG
>JAQBNS010000156.1 GCA_028288405.1 Chitinophagaceae bacterium | reverse complement strand
GATCATGCAAATGCAATTTGTTATAGATTCTATTTTTGATTGGGTGTTTCATTATGAATTCAACTATGAATATCTAATGACGAGCTATCAATAAAAATTTAACGATACCATTAGAAATGAAAGAACGTACAAGTACAAAAACGGATTGAAGACAGAAGAAGTATTATACGATTATGAAAATGATGAATTAAAGCGGACTAAAAATGAACTCTACTTTTACGAATACGACAAGAACAACAGACTTATAAAAAGAGTGGTTCATTGCGTAGCGCAACATCTACCAAGAGAAATTATTTATCTGCAAAATTTCACTTACGATAAAGACGGTCATTTAATTTTAGAAGAAAGATTTGAAGATGGCAAGTTCGAATCCAAGAGAGAAATTCTATATAAGTATTGGTAGCATTTATGATGAATAATTAACTTACCTCCCCCTGTCGCAAGTCTTAGTGAAGCGAGACTTGTGACTTTTAATTGAAGAAGCAAGTCTTCAGACTTGCGTGAGATCTTAAACATTTTCTATGAAAAAGATATTTCTAATTTTATTCACTTTAATTGATTTAAGTCTTTATGCGCAAATAAATACTGATTCTCTAATGAATCAGATACTTGATTCCACAAGGTTTAACCATACAGATACTGTAATTTATTTTATGGAAAATTTCATACGGTATAAAAGTAACAACAGTTTGGAAACGTATGATTTATATGTCGACTCCACCGGAAAATTTAATGAATTAATAGGAGTTGCCATTGTATATAAGGAATACGATGACAAAGGAAGAGAATTACAAAGGATCGGCTATGGTTTAGATGGTAAATACTACTTCTGGGATTATAGTGCAATTATAAAAACTAACTATTTTGGAGACTCTACCATTAGAGATTACTATAACAGAAACAATAAGCTTACAGACAGAATTATAACCGTTGTAGATAAACAAGGGAGAACGATCTGTCTATTAGAATATGACCATTTTTTAAAACTACATGCTAAAACAACACATGAATATAATACTATTCGCCACGAAGTCGTTACCAAATATTGGGACAACAATAATAAATTGAAACCCAACTTTTGGGGTGTATGTATTCATATAGAAAAGTTTGACCCCATTAGTCCTGATTCAAAAACAGAAGAGTATTTTTATAATGAGAAGAAGAAACTAGTCGATGGGGATCATGAAGGATTATCCAGGAATTCGGGATTTCGCTTTAAGTACTCACAAATTAAAAAAAGGGTTAAAGATGCTGAAGATTTTTTTCTCTATTATGATTCAAAAGGTAATCTAGTTTGTGAAAAAGATCAATATGGCTCTATTACATTCTAATATATAAATCAGCGCCCGCACGAGGCATTAATTACCCGCTGGCGCAAGCATTCGCTTGTGCATTAAAGCTACATAGAGCTTGCAGCTCTGACAATGATTATGATAGATATTGGCGCTAGCAGATCTATTGACGATTGAGTAAAAATACAATATCCATATTACACCAAATAAATGAAAAAACACTTCCTTCCGATTATTATTTTTTTACTTCTTTCCTCTTGTACTCAAGAAGACAAACCGAGAAGTGTGCTCACAGAACATAGCGACTCTATAGTTCTTCCTAAAAAACCAACTGAAATATTTCCAGATCTCATTTTGTATGAAGATTCTTTAAATAGTATCGGTCTTCCATTGGAGAAACAAGAGATGCTGGGCTTACTAAAAGAGCGATTGAAACCTTATACTGTAAAAAAGGAAATAGGTCAACAGGATGGCCCTGACTTTCCATTATATTCCGTTATAAAGAACAAAGAAGAATTACTATTTTTCGCTATGAATTCAGAAGATACCTTGCATTTGGATGAATTGTATATTAAAAGTCCGCTAGTCACTGATATTTATGGGTTGAGAGTTGGAGACGATTATGACAGTATCATAAAAAAGAGAAAAAGAAATTTCAAACAATATACGAACCATCACCACCACACTTATTTATATCAAGACAACTCCAACATATCCTATGAAATATCAGGAAATGGAAATGAATCTTTACCTGGTGATGAAGATTTGGAAAATATTCAATTCACAGAAGCCGTACTTAAAAATTGGAAAATAGAATACGTGATTTGGCGGAATAAATAACTACTCCACCTGTCGCAAGTCTTAGCGAAGCGAGACTTGTGAATTTAATTGAAGAAGCAAGTTTTCAGACTTGCGTGGTGCTTGAATGAACAAAAGTAGAAGATTTACTTTAAATGATTCACAAGTCCGCCAACACTAATACAAACACACAAGACTTGTGACAGCGGAGGGGCCAATAAATAAGTAAACTTAGCAGCAAGTGTTATGACGACAGAAGAGAATATACTTTGGACAAAAATATCTTCGTTTAGCCTTGACGAAGACAGTTCGTCTTTTAAATTTTCTCGCAGACTTGCGAGAGAAAATGGCTGGACTATCTCCTACTCCGAAAAAGTAATCGAAGAATATAAGAAGTTTATTTTCCTTTGTTGCATTACGCAGACTAGTGTAACTCCTTCCGATCAAGTTGACCAAGTTTGGCATTTGCATTTGACTTATACTAAATCATACTGGACAGACCTCTGCAAAAATACTCTATCCAAAGAAATTCACCATAATCCGACTAAAGGCGGACAATCAGAAGGAAAAAAGTTTGACGACTTTTATACTGGGACAATCAAATTATACAAAGAAAAATTCAAAGCAGATCCACCTAAAACAATTTGGCCAGATAACGAAAAAAGGTTCTCCGACATTAATTTTCAAAGAGTAAATTTGAAAAATTATTGGTTATTCCGTAGACCGGACTTTAGCAGAAAAAATATTCTACTATTTCTTCTACTGTTTTTTTCTTTTTTTTCTATTCAAGCTACTTCAAAAAGCGACATTGGAAAAATTATAGGTATGGCTATTGTTGTCGGTTTTCTAATTTATACTATTTTTAAAAATAAAAATGGTGGTGGTTCTGGTGGCAGTGGGTGTTCGACAAGTGGGTGTGGTGGACATCATGGACATTCTGGTTGCGGTGGCGACTCCGGCTGCGGAGGAAGTGGTTGCAGTGGTTGTGGAGGAGATTAAATATATCCCAACGCTTGAAGCTAAAGCCCGGGCAGAAGTCCTATGTGAAAAGGCACCGATAGATATTGGCGCCAGCGAGGTAAAACGAACAAATAGTATATAAACAAATAACAACATGAGAAATTTAATCTTTTTTATGCATACTTCATTGGACGGTTTTGTAGCCGGGCTTAACAGAGAAATGGACTGGATACATGTAGACGAAGAAATGTTTGACTTTGTTGGCACAATGACAGACAAAGCTGACACGGCACTTTACGGACGAGTAACTTATGAAATGATGCAAAGTTATTGGCCAACTGCCGGTGAACAACCCGACGCCTCTAAACACGACAAAGAACATTCGGCTTGGTATAACAAAGTTTCAAAAATCGTTTTATCAAAGACAATGAGTGAAAAAGGACTTGACAACACCACTGTTATTAGCGACCAATTGACAGACAACATCAATAAAATAAAAAAACAAGACGGAAAAAATATTTTAATCTTCGGAAGTCCGGGGGCTTCTCATTCCTTACTAAGTCTCGGACTAATTGATGAGTTTTGGTTATTTGTTAATCCTGTATTGCTTGGAAAAGGCATTCCGCTATTTAAAAATGTTATGGAAACGACGAAACTGAAACTTATAGAAACGAAAACATTTTCTTCCGGAGTCATTGCACTTCACTACGAAACAAAACGCAATTAATGGACAACCGCTGTTGGCGCCAGTTTAAACTGTGCCTAAAATGACCTAGAGCTTAAGCTCGGGAATGGCATAAAAATAACAGTTGTAATTAAACAAAGCCCGCGCAAATGCGCTAAGACAAAATAGGCACAAGCAAATGCTTACGCCAGCGAGAATGAATAAAAGTAGAAGCTTCACTTTAAATGAAGTCACAAGTCAGCTTCCGCCAATGCAACCGCACAAGACTTGCGACAGCTAGAGTATTGTAATAATAGACATCGGCGCCAGCAGAGAATTACCATTAATGCCGCATTCAGCCACCAAGATTGTCGCATCTTCACTGCAATAAAAGAGATTTTTATTCACGACATTTACACCAAGAAACCACAACCTTAAAATTAAAACTATGGCACTTATCAATCCTCACATCAACTTCAATGGAAATGCGGAAGAAGCATTCCATTTTTACCAATCAGTATTTGGCGGAGAATTCGCACAGATCGTACGTTTCAAAGACATAGCAAGCGCTGAATATCCGGTAGCAGAAAATGAAGCGAATAAAATCATGCACATTGCCCTGCCTATCGGCAAAAATCTCTTAATGGCCAATGACGTACCGGAAAGCATGGGTCGCGTGAACGAAAATGAAAACCGTTCTAAAATATGCATCAATGCGGAAAGCCGTGAAGAAGCCGACAAATTATTTAACGGACTTTCAGCAGGCGGAAGCGTTGAAGTGCCTATGAACGACAGTCCATGGAACACTTATTTTGGAATGTTCAGAGACAAATACGGTATTGAATGGATGATTGATTTTGATCCAAGGTTTAAAGTGTAAGCCATAATTGCTGACACGAGCATCCTGCCCGTGCTTAAAGTCCATAGAGCTTCCTGCTCAGGGCTTCTTGGCTAATGCAGACATGCGTTATGAACGGAAAGAATGAATGATTAACTTTTATCATTCATTCTTTTTTTTGTCAGGAACAAGGTTGGTAGAGTGATAAGTAATTTATACCTTTTAGTTGTTATAGCATTCCCGCACCTGGAGGTGCTCTATGCTTTAGGCACGAGCAGGATGCTCGTGCCAGTGAAGGCGGAGGAGTTATAGAATCCCCGAGCGGAACGCTTGCACCAACGAAAAAATCATTTTAACTTATGCACTATGCCTTCATCGTTTGAAAATATCAGCAACATCTCACAGGCCATAGAACTTGCTCTGGGTCCAGTGTTCTTACTTACAGGCATAGCAGGAATGCTGAATGTCATGTCGGGTCGCTTATCCCGGATTATTGACCGCGGGCGATCCCTCACAGAAAGATTAATCGACAACCCATCCGTTCATCAAGAGAATATTAATAAGGAATTGATAATATTAGAGCGCAGAAGGTATTTTACCAGTCTGGCCATTACCAGTTGTACGGTTTCAGCCTTATTGGTTTGTCTGGTTATTGTTACACTTTTCTGTGAAGCCATGTTTAACGTGCCTTTAAGCTGGATCATTGGTTATTTGTTCATCCTGGCCATCCTGGCACTGGTGGTAGGACTAGCCTTTTTTCTGCGCGAGGTTCACCAGTCAGCCAAAACTGTTCGGCTCAATCATTCCAGAGAAAAATAAACGAATTCCCCCTGTGGCGCGAGCAGAGTATGTATTGAATTTAATATCTATCGGTGTAGCAATTTTTCATTCACCCTCCAAAAATCCAGTTTCCCTCATTCAAATACCCTCTTTACTAAGTCCTGGTTGAGACTGTTCGTGCTTCCACCTAGTTTTGGTTCATACTAAATCATGAAACCATGGAAAAGCTCACGCAAAAAATCACCCGCCTACTCTATATCAGTTTTTTACTGGCAGTCGTTGCCTGTACCTCCGATTATAAACAACAAGCCTTTGCGCAAGCACCTCCAACGGCTCTTAACGGCAAGCATTTGGGGACTCCTTCTGAATACAAAAACCTTAAAATATACCTGATCGAGGGAGAAGGAACATTGAACAATAAGCGATACCTCACGTTAGATCAGGCATTGGAAAGTAAAAAGGCAATAGTCATAGAAACCGGCAACGTCAACGAGCTGTCCATTGATAACCTTTCCGGCGATTATATTTTCATACACTCCGGTGATATGGTGAAAGGGGGACAACAAGATCGCACCATCGGTAACGATATTCTTATAGAACCCAATGCTAAGAAAGTGAAATTGCCTAGCTTTTGCGTGGAACACAACCGTTGGAGCAAACGTGGAAACGAAAATGTAAAAGAGTTTTCTTCCAGTAAAAATATGCTTCCTTCCAAAAAATTAAAAATAGCGTCACGCTATCAAAATAACCAACAGGAAGTTTGGAATAAAGTAGAAGAAGAGCAGGAAAAATACAAAAACGAACTGTCAAAAAAAGCCAACAAAAACGTTGATGTAAAATCTGCACAATCGTCTACTAGCTTGCAACTGGCATTGGAAAATGATTCCTTGTTAAAATCGAAAAATGAATACCTGAACCATTTAAAAGGGATTTTACAAAACAATACCCAAGCCATTGGAATGGCGGTATACATCAACAATGAATTATCTGAAATTAATATTTACAACAATCACGCTTTATTCAGGGATCTTTCTGCCAAACTATTGGACGCTGCGATCCTGGAAGCTATTTCAGAAGGTGAAAAGGACAGTGTTCATTCCCCGGCAGAGGAACAAATGAAGCACATGTTATCGGTCACGGAACATGCTGACACGAGTTATACAAACGAAATAAATAAGGCTACACGCATCACTACTGTCGCCAATAAAACGAAACAAGTCCTTTTATTTGAAACAGAAGACCAGAAAGAGCATAAATGCCTGCATTACAATTATCTTAAAACAGATGATAAAACATTTATCGCTAATAAAAATCAGAACATGCGTCCTTTACCTGGTAATAGAATGAGAACAAGGTAATGAGGTTATAAGATGAATATTAACAAATGAAAAAGGTGCCGATATCTATCGGCACCTTTTTCATTTGTTGGTTATTAAAATTACTACAAGACAAAGACAACCGTACCTTTCAATTCTGGCAAGCCGGTAATCAACCTATAGAATTATAGAACGATGAGGTATTTTATCAGAAAATGGATTATATTCATCTTAATCCTGTCGCCCTATGTGAAAAAGCACCGATAGATATCGGCGCCAGCAAGAGCAACAATTTAAAAGACAAATGACACGCTGTAAAATTACACTATTATTGACAAGTATATGGCTCTCTACAGTTGCTTTAGCGCAATCACCAGACACCATTTTCATAAGACAAGACCACAATTTTGATGATCACTTAATCTATTCGACAGATACTGTTATTTTTGAAAGTGGAATGAGAAAGCAAATTTTAATCGGTACCACAATACTTCCTTCGACACACAATCAAATGATGGCGAGAGGTTACGGACTTTATCTAAATAAAGTCACAAAATCGAATTGTCAAGAGGATGCTAATGAAAAATGGAAACCAGACAAAATAAACGCTATTATTAATACAGACTCAACCTTATCAGTTGATATCAATATTACCGACAACTGCTGTTATGAATTCCTCTGTGACATTTCAGTAGACAGTACGGCAACACTTAATCTTATCTATTACGGTTATGGTACTTACTGCTCCTGCGAATGCTGTTTCGGTTTGACATTTCATTTTGTAAAAGAAAAAAGTCCCGACTATTCCGACATCAAAGCAGTAATGGTAAACGGTAATTGCAAGACCATTAAGCAAATTAAAAAATGAACATAGAGCCTTAAGCTCGGGAATGGTATAAAATAGCTATTGTAATTAACCAAAGCTGAAAAGGCAGCGATAGATAGCGGCACCAGCGAGAGTAAAATATAAATCAACCTTATGAAAACACTTACTCTTTCCAATCTGATCGGACAAGAAATTGCAGATTTGAAATACCATTACTTGGCAGAAAATGAATTCGGATTACAATCCTTTCATAGTTTTATAAAGCTAAGCAGCGGCACCATCATTGACATCCCCAAATTTGACAATGACGATTATCTGCTACTGAACGAAGAAAATTTGAATTACTTTCAAAACAAATTCAATACCGGAGATTCTGTACTACACAATAGCAAAAAACATTTATCGGGACAAAAAATAACGGATTTGTATTTTAGCTACCACGAGAACGAAATAGACCTGGACCGTTCTGCCTACATCCAACTATCCAATGGCTATTACCTCACGGAGAACAATTACGGTCCTGCAGGATTAATTCCTCTCGATTTGGTTATTTTGAATGCAGAAGATTTTGCAGAGCAGGCTGCGGGCTCAGACATTCGGTCTTTTCTAAAGACAAAGTAAATAAGATAAATACAGGGGTACCGATGAATATCGGCACCAACGAAGACTTGACCGCAAAATTTATACACTATTTTAAACATTAATTATGGATTTTATTTACATCACCTTAGGGCTGAATATTTTACTCATATTTCTAGTGAAGCGTGAATGGCTGTTGGAAAGACAACCGTTCACTATCATCATGTTTGGTAATGCAGCCTTATTTGTATTAGGGTACGCCTTACCTCATTTCTCCATCGTATTTTCGATACTGGTGGAGGCACTTAAAATCCCCATACTTTCGCAGTTATTATTTATGTTCTTGGTAAAAGTCTTTAGGAAAATAAACAAGACGCCTGTCGATACGTTTTGGACGATGGATACCCACTTGATGAAAGATATAAAATTCAATTTAGCCTTTTGGATAATCGCTATACTTCTGCCGGCCATCATTGTTTATACGGAGTTAATATAATCTGCTCGTGTTAAAATGCAAATTGAAATCCATAGTATAAACGACATAAAAATAGCCGAGGTAATTTTGGAAGGTATTGTTATAAATCGTGCTGAAGACGGATTCGACCTTTTGGCCAATTTATATTACCAGGACTTTGACAAAATCATCCTTCACGAAAAAAACATAACTCCTGATTTCTTTGATTTAAAAAATGGGATGGCAGGTGAATTATTGCAAAAGTTTTCCAATTACCGTATCCCGTTGGCAATTGTTGGTGACTTCACAAAATATAAAAGCAAGAGTATGATTGATTTTATCTATGAAAGCAACAAAGGCAGACACATCAATTTTGTTCCTACTGTATCAGAAGCTATAAAAGTACTCTCAAATCCATGAGCGAAGTTTAAGGATGAATGTCGACAATTAAATAAAAAAAACAATCATGAGCAATCCTAACAAGCCTTCAAAATGATGCTTGAATGAATCGAAGTAGAAGGGTTGCGTTACTGAGGGCAAACCTATTGTATTGACAGAGATGAATGAAATATGGAATTAAGAAAAGCTAAAGTATAACACATGAACAACACCAGCAATCACGATGAGCGTATGGCAACCATGACATTCGCCTCGGTATATCCGCTTTATCTTGCAAAGGTTGAAAAAAAAGGCAGAACTAAAGCAGAACTAGATCAAGTCATCGAGTGGTTAACCGGGTACGACGAACAAAAACTAAAAAAACTCACCGAAGAAAAAGTAACTTTTGAAATCTTTTTCCAAAAAGCTACAATCAACCCTAATGCTCATTTTATTACCGGAGTAATCTGTGGTTACCGGGTAGAAGAAATTAAAAATCCGCTCACGCAACAAGTAAGGTATTTGGACAAGTTAGTAGATGAACTAGCAAAAGGCCGCAAGATGGAGAAGATCTTGAGAGTTGCTTAGAGGGGTTATAGTGTCTAACTATTACAAAAACACATTAAAGCTATGCTATTGATCAGACTAATCATATTCGCTCTTTCGTTAACGTTCCTCTTTCTGCTCATTTGGTTTATCACGAAAAATAAAATCTATTTAAAAATTACAGGTTATTTCTGGTTAGGCCTGTTCGGCTTCATGATGTCAGGTACATTAGTTGGAATAATATGGAGTCAAAAAAAACTTACTCGTTCCGATTATAATGGTCAATATATTATTGACCGCAGTTATTTTAAAGGAAAGCAAACTGATTGGCAATACGATAATTTCCAATTTGAAATAAAGGACAATGATTCCATTTACTTTTATGTGTCGGACAAAGACAAAATTTCTCATACATTTAAAGGTACTGTCAGTACTATAAAACCCTACCATTCGGAACGACTTGTCGTCACTATGATTCAACCTACCCATCCTATTTTAATGACTAATCCTACCGTTTATAGAGATACATGGAGTTTTCATCTTGTCTTTAATTCCCCGAAATTTGGTAATATGAATTTCAAAAAAGGACAATGGGAACCAATAGATCGAATGGAATAAAAAGAATGGTATAAAAACCATCGAAGATTGACCAAAAAGCGCGCTGCAACAGTTTGGCGGGTAAAGAAACCATCACTTAATCCTAGCCGTATACCTTCAATAAATCCAATAAATAATAATCATGGCATTTTTAAATACCATTTGGTATAAGATGATTCGAATAGGTTATCGATCCGGGATGGATTATGCCGAAAGGATGCGTCTATTTACCATCAACGCTTTTTTGACTATAGTACTCTTACTGACTCTACTGCTCACGGTGATTTGTTATTTCATTGGAACAAAAGGGGCTCTGGAAGGATTGTGGTTATTCCCCTTCGGCGGATTGATTTTCTACCTCAACCATTTAGGTAAAATAAAACCAGCCAGAAATTTCCTGATGATAGGTCTGTTACCGCTTCTCACAGCACTGGCCATCTCCGACCGCAGAACGGGTACAGAATTTACGATCATCGCCGTTGGATGTTGTTCCATACTGATGTTTAATCGTTTGCTTAATGTGTTTATTTATTTTCTTTATTCCTTCGCTTGTTACCTTCTTTATTTTCTTTACGATTCAAGTCATCCCTTTTACCCTGATCCCAATACACCTTATGCTTTTTTGCAAAATATCCTCATGTTTTTATCAGGGTTTACCGTAGTGGCGCAATCCATGGTTTTCAGAGGGATTATCAATACCTACTCCAACGACCTGAAGAAAGTGAGCGACGAAGTGCATGCTAAAAACAAAGAACTGGAGTCATTCAATCAATTATTGGTGGAGTTCTCCACTAACCTGGATCATCTGGTGCAGGAGAAAAGTGCACAATTAAAAGCTTACAGCGATGCGATAGATCTTTATACTTGTTCAGCCGTGATATCGTTTGACGGTATTTTCTTAAAAGTCAATCAGGTCTTCGCTGATCAGGCAGGATATACCATGGAGGAGTTGACCAATGCGGACATCAGTATTATCCTACCCTCTAATGCCAGGCAAAGACTCAGAGACGAATTTAATCATCTGGCGAAAATCGGTAAACCATGGTCAGGTGAATTGAAGATCCAAAAGAAAGTATCCGGATACAGCTGGACCGATTGTGTTTTTATTCCCATTAAAAATCAGGAAGGAATCATTATCGAATATTTGTATATCGGATTTTTGATTACAGAAAAAAAACGAAACCAGCAGCTAAAGGAAAAGACGTTAAGATTGTTGGAAACCATCGCTTACCGTACTTCTCATAAGATCAGAGGGCCCATTGCCAGTATTGAAGGATTGTCCATGCTGATCAAACAAGGAATGATCTCGGAAGAGGAATATCCTAAAGTCATCGGAATGCTTATTTCCGCCAATGAAAGCCTTAAAAGTGCCACTACCGATCTTGCCCACTTCGCCAATGAACACCAGGACGATTATAGAAAGACATAGTGTTGTTATACGAGTGATTTGTACTCGGCACGCAATGATTAAGAGATAAATAAACAGAAAAAAAATGACTACAGACTTTAAAGACGTCATGTCAAAACGCACAGACGAACAACTGATCAAAGTTGTAACTGTTGACAGAGCCGATTATCAGCCCTTAGCCATTGAAGCGGCCGAACAAGAAATTAAAAACCGCGGCATCGACACAACCAAAATTGAACAAGTAAAAACGGTCTGGGCAACTAAAATTGTAGAGCAAAAGCAATTCAATGAAAAGAAAGTACCTGCTTTAACACGGTTCATTCATTTTCTAGTGGACACCATTGCTTCTTTACTAGTAACAAGCATGTACTCCATTATTCTTGGATTTTTAATTGATTCAATAGACACATCTTTTGCTAAATTATTAAGCTACCTGTTATTTGTAGCGGGCTCTTTGAGTTACTACATTTTTATGGAAAGCAATTATCAAAAGACCATTGGGAAGTTTATGACTAAAACAACTGTTGTCACTAAAGATGGTACAAAGCCAACGCTTGGCGATATCGTAAGACGCTCATTTTGCAGACTGATACCCTTTGACAGAGTTTCCTTTTTATTTACACTAAATGGGTTCCACGACAGATTTTCGGATACCACAGTCATAAAAGATGAAAACTAATAAACCGATATCTATCTACGGGCAATACCGTTGTATCTAAAAAAATTGTGGTGCAATAAAACAAGCACGGACGTTGTTTATAGTAAAAGACCTTTCAGCAATGAAAGGTCTTTTTTATTGCAAGCTCTTATTTAAAAATGCTAAGAGAGTATCAAATACTTAGAAGATTTTTGTATTATTATTTTCATAATAGATTCAATCATGGCCTACTTCACTATAGCCTTCATCATTCTTTACGGATTTGGTTTGTTTTATTGGAACAAAAAACAAACCGGAAGACTAAAACCGGGTATATCCAAAACAATAAAGACAATTCATTACATCGGAATTGCGATTTGTCTTGTGCTGGGATTCCTGTATGTCAGTTATGGTATTGGGTTAAGGGGATTGTGGACGACCAGAATCATTAGCATTATAACTTTATTCATTGGAATATTTTTTTCTTTCTTTACAGACAAAACCGTGCTCAATAAATTGGAGAAATGGTATTTCAAGTTATTTTCCTTTTTACCGGTAGCCGCAGCCGCAGTGCTCTTCATCCCTCTATTAGGTGCGGTGCTTGTCTTTTCTTTTTTGGGAAGATTATTTATGCCAGTTGCTGAGATTTATTATGAAGACGACATACTAAGAGTTCAATCAACCTTTCAGACTATTTTAATTGGAAATAGAACAGAAGCTTTTGAAAAACATTTCTTCTATGAAAAGCAATTGGAGAGCCCTGACTATTGGGGTAAAGAAGTAGATTCTATCAGTGTTTCATACCATGCAGATACTACAAAAATTTCAACACATGGATTAGATGAATACGATGGAAGCGATGAAAATGGAATAATGTTATACAGTATTCGTAAATCAGATAGCATTAGGAATTTTATGAAGTAATATGAAATGGACTGGAACAATATCCTAACAGAAAACTTGAAAGTCAACTACCCCATTATACAAGCACCGATGCTTGGGGTCTCCACACCTGAAATGGCGGCGGTCGTATCCAATCAAGGCGGATTGGGGTCGCTGGCTGTTGGAGGTTTATCACCGGAAGTCACGAGACAATTGATCCGCCAAACAAAAGCGTTGACCCATAAACCTTTTGCGGTAAACTTGTTTGTTCATGACGTTCCTGCTTATGCAGACAATGACCTGGAACCCATGCGGCAACTGCTTTTGCAATTGGCCGGTAAAAGAGGCTACACACTTGATCCGGCGGACTTGTCCAACTTTCAGTTGTACACTTATCACGATCAACTTGATGTGTTAATCCAGGAAGAGGTTTCGATCGTGAGTTTTACCTTTGGCTGTTTAGATGCAGCAAGTATCCAACGGCTGAAAGAGAAAGGCTGCGTATTGATAGGCACAGCCACTTGTGTAGAGGAAGCGCTATTTCTACAACAGCAGAACATTGACATGATGACTATTCAGGGTATAGAAGCCGGAGGACACAGAGGTACTTTCATCGACACCATTCCTTTACCACAGATCGGGTTGTTTACCTTGTTGCCACAAATTATAAACACCGTGAAAATTCCCTGTATCGCAGCCGGTGCAATCAACAGTGCAGAGACCATGCAAGCCGCTTTCGATCTGGGTGCTGTGGCCGTACAAATTGGAACCGCCTTTATTGGAACAGAGGAAAGCGTAGCCATTGCTTCTTACAAGAAAAAACTGGACACAGCAAAAGATACTGATACGGCACTCACAAGAGCCTTCTCCGGAAGATGGGCAAGAGGCATCAGAAATGAGATGATGAACGATATAGAACAAGCAGGCATTACGATACCACCCTATCCTTTGCAAAATAGTTTAACGGGAAAACTCCGAAAACTAGCGCAGCAACATAACGATGCTGCCTACACCAATCTATGGGCAGGTCAAGCAGCGGTAACGATTGCGGGAAATCATACAAAAGATGTCTTTATGAATTTGGTAAAACAATACGAAAAAATGCACTTATAAACATCCGGTATTAAGCAAATGAAAATCATTTCTAAGGAACACTCTCAGGAAAAAAATGAAAGAACAATCAGACATTCAACAGCAAATCGCTGCATGCGAAGTTCAGCTTCTAAATGCATTCGGTAATAAAGACATTTCAGCGTTAGACGAAATCATTCATGATAGTGTTCTTTTTATTCTTCCGAATGGACTAACCGCAACGAAGACCATGATCTTGGATAATTACCGCAGTGGTAATACAACCATGGCTATTACGTCAAGTGATCAAAAAATAAATATCATTGGCAATACAGCTGTAGTTTCCATGAACTTAGAGTTAAAAGGAAAATACTTTGAACAAGAAATAAGTTCACAATTTCGCTACCTAAGAGTTTGGAAATTATTCCATACCACCTGGAAAGTAATTGCGACAAGCGGTGTTCCTCTCAACAACTAAAAACTATCCGACCTATATGTCGAAGTATAAAATAAAGTAACGCTAACAGCATCCAAATGATTTCGATTTATAATATAAAGCCAAGGTTTCAGAAATTACTAAGCCCCGTGCTGGTTGTCTTACACAGACATGGAGTGAGCGCCAATCAACTAACCATTTGCGCTATTCTTCTCTCTTTTGTCATGGGTATTTTATTTTGGTTTGCAGATCAAAACCGCGTATTGTATTTAGTTCTCCCCATTGGTTTGACGATAAGAATGGCCCTCAATGCGCTTGATGGAATGATGGCAAGGACCTATCATCAACAAACTAAAAAAGGTGAGGTATTAAATGAATTAGGAGACATTGTATCCGACCTCTTCATATTCTTTCCGTTATTAAAACACGAAAAAGAAGTGCTATACCTTGTCGTATTATTCATTTGCTTCAGTATTATCAATGAATTCGCCGGCTTGTTAGGTAAAGTAGTGAACGGTGAAAGACGATATGACGGGCCCCTGGGTAAAAGTGACAGAGCGTTTATCATCGGACTGTACGGGCTTTTGAGCTATTTTGCAGTGCACCTGCATGAATTTTCATTGTACCTCTTTATACTTATTAACGTGCTTTTACTTTTAAGTACCGGTATTAGAATTCATAAATCTTTGAGATAGAAAAGTACACATTCAAGATGAATCCCATACAAAAGGCACCGGTGTACACCGATGCCTTTTAACATTTACGACATAGTCCTTGTGCCAGAGAAGATGTCCAAAACAACCCGACAGAAAGTCCATTTCGCACCGCTCTTCTTAACTATTTTGCCGTTATTTTTGCTATACCTTTAAACAATCAGATACATGGCACTCACTACGCAAGAAGTTGCTGCACGTTTCAACGAACTGGCACAACAAGAAAAATGGTTTGAAATTCAGGATGAGTTTTTTTCAGACGATGTAAAAAGTATTGACCCTCCAAATTCTCCTTATATGGGCTATGCGGAAGGTAAAGCCACTGTTCGCAGCAAAGGTGAAACATTCGTAAAAAAGATTCAGGATTTTCATGGCGCGCACACTACTGCACCCCTTGTGACAGGCAATCATTTTGCAGTAGGAAGAGAAATGGATATTACAGTGGAAGGATTTGGAAGAATACAACTAAAAGAAATCATGTTGTATGAAGTCAAAAACGGACAGATTGTAATGGAGCAATTTTTCTATTAGAAAAAAGCCCCAGCTTGACAAGAGCCTTCTACTCCTGTCAACTGGGGCTGGCGCCACACCTAAATTATTGCTTTACAAATTTTAAAGTCTTCCTTTCTGTTTTAAGGAAATACATACCACTTGGTAACTGACTGACATCGATTCTATTTCCAGTGCTCTCCATTATTTTTTCACCTACGTGATTGTAAATCGAAAACAACCGGTCTTCGTCTTTTTGATTGATGTTTAAAATATTTGTTACGGGATTGGGATAAATGGCCAACACCTGATCTGCTTCTCCATCCAGAATGCCTGTAGGTATAGGATCACATCCCACATCGTCTTTCAATCTTCTGAAGTTGTCGAGATAATAAACATCCGCTGTCAGATGTCCGGGATCAAACAAGAGTGCGATGTGATCTACCTGATCAGGTGCCGTTCCTGTACTGATGATTTGATTGAAATTAAAACGCACGCTATGCCATTCGTTCTGTTGACTCACCGTGCCGATATAACCGCTTCTACGGCCTTGCGGATAGGCGCCTGCATTCAATGCGCTGCTTTCCAATTGCAAGGTGATCTGCGTACCGATGGGTGCACTCGTAAGAACATCCATGAAAAATACTTTGCTGCTGTTTTCATAATCAAGCGCTGTTTCGAGTGCGATGTCGTTAACACCCAATACATCGTATGTTTCAAGCACGTTTCTCTCGTATTTAGCCACATCAATCGATGGATTATTTGCGTCTTGCAAAGGGTTTGCAAAATTTTCTGTTAACGTTCCGGTGCTGGTATAAGATACATTTCTGGTGTCCTCAAAATTATCATACATAATCGTACACTCGTCTGTCAGTATAGTCACCGATACAGCGTCAGTCAGTGTAGCACAGGAATTAGTGGCTGTTACTGTAACGTCGCCCCCTTCTGTAGTAAAGTTGACATGGATCGCATTGGTTCCCGCACCGTCGGCAATCGTAGCCCCGGTAGGTAAAGACCAATCATACGTGGTGTTGGGAAAATAGTCTGTTGTATACAATACGTTTTGTTTATTTGCCAGCAGTGATGTCGGTCCCGAAACTACAATAGCATCAGCCGTTGTTGGCAACGCGTACACACGCACATAGTCCACTTCCATATACTGAGGCGCGACGAAGTTTACCGTTCCTCCGCCGGTACCGCCAATGGCGCAATTCAGGATAATGAAAAACTCGTGGTTGAAGTACCAGTTTTTAGGAGCGATGGTAGTGTTCTTATAAGTGGCATAGTGATTCCCGTCGCAATAGTAGCGGATTTCATTAGGCTCCCACTCCACGGCAAACGTATGAAAATCCGTAATGAACGATTGTCCTTGCGGTATATTATAAGGCGTGCTCAGGTGATTGTCGGGCCAGGTGCCGTCGAAGAATATACTTCCGGTCGCCGCGCTAGGACCTCTGCCTACCCATTCCATGATGTCTATTTCACCGCAATGAGGCCAGCCCACACTGCCTATATCTGAACCCAACATCCAGAAAGCCGGCCAGGAACCCACTGCATCCGGCATTTTGATGCTTGCTTCTACTCTACCGTATAAAAAGTCAACTTTAGAAGCGGTTTCCATTTTAGCGGAAGTATAATTATAAGTGGTAGAGCCGTCCACTACTGTTTCATTGGCCAATTTAATGTGCAGCAAACCACCGGAAACCGTGGCGTTTTGCGGTTGGTAATACTGTACCTCCTGATTACCAAAACCGCCGCCGCCTTCTTTGACGGCCCATTTCGTCTCATCAACCGCAGTTAACTCGAATTCATCAGACCAGAATAATTGGTAATCATTGTTGCATTGACCATAAGAGTCCATGCAAAGGATACCCAGGTATCCCAAAAGGAAGAGTCTTAAAATTTTCATCATCATTAAAAATTAGCTGGCGTGGTTAGCGGTAACCACTTGGTCTACAAATGTAAATGTTATTGTTTAATATATAATCATTGCGCTGAAATTTTGCCGGACGATGCTTATGCTACTTAGGTGCAAAAACAAGCTTTCTATTCTGCCAAAAATTGTCCAACACACGTTTACATTATATTTAATGTTATCCTCTAGGTGCTACTCAACCGCAAAACATGTTTTTCATTTACTAAAAAAATTATTCAAAAAATTTCTTAAGTGTTCGATTTCTAATGCAAAGCTGCATTAGGGATTGAGCCATTGTCTGAGCTCTTCCCGCTTTTTCAGCGGGAAAGCGAGTGGCGAAAGCCCGGCCCGACGAAGGAGGGAAATGCCCAAATTATGACAGTGATTCATCACAACTACCAACGATTAACACCATCATCCTAAAAAAATCTATCAGTAGTTACATGCAATACAGTTGTCCCTTAAGTTCTACTACCTCCTCCATCAATGAAGTATTTTACCAAAAAATGGATTATATTGAACTGACACTGTTGAGCTGTTTTTGTTACTTCAAACGAAAAAGAAATGCTTCAGCAGTCTAATGAATATGGGGAAATATATCGTATGCATCGGAATCAGTTTATTCTTATTCCATTTCAACTGCGTTATGGCGCAATCCACTTATAACGCCAACCAAAGTATAACACCACCTACCATAGATGGAAACGGAACAGACAACTGCTGGCAGCAAGCCAGCTGGAAATCCATCGACCAGCTTTGGTTAGGAACAGCTCCTTCTTCCACTGATTTTCAAGGAAAGTACAAAGTCACCTGGAGTGGCACTACCCTCTATATTTTGGCAGAGATTGTCGATGATGTATTGTACGACGGCCACACCGCTCCGTTGGATCAATGGTACAACGATGACTGCCTCGAGATCTTTATCGATGAAGACCGATCCAAAGGAAATCACCAATGCAACTACAATGCGTTTGCCTATCACGTAGCCCTCAATAATAGTGATGTAGTAGACCTGGGTACAGATTGCAATCCACATTTGTACAACACTACCATTAGCAGCGCACGCAGCAATGTAGGTACGACCTATACCTGGGAAGTAGCCATGACGATCTATCCTTCTACGTATACAGATGCCGGTCCCAATACTCCCGTGTCTTTGTTTGACGGAAAAGTCAGCGGACTCTCCCTCGCTTATTGCGACGACGATGGAAGCAATACGCGAGAAAGTTTTATCGGCAGTGAAATCATGCCCTCGGGACATAACGACGACAATTACATTACGGCAGACTATTTCGGAACATTAAATTTAACAGGACCGAGTGTGACTGCTGTTACAGATCCTTCCACAGACAATCATCAAGACGAACAAATTTTAGGACGATACATTTACACTCTTCAGGGACAATTGCTCTTTTCAGAAGAAGGAAATTCAATAGCAGATACTTTGCCTTTACAGGGTTTGTCCAATGGGATATATATCGTCAAGGTTTTGACAACATCCGGTTTTAAAACCCAAAAAATACGGATCGATTAATCACTATTTCCCGGTGGTGGCGAATGCTCCTACCGGGAAATTATATTTTTTAAAGCAGGTGTTATTTGATTGATTAATTCATTAACTTCCTTAAAGATCTGCCACTCCCTTACTTTTTCTAACACATGAATCCTAAATACGCTTTTCTACTATGCCTGTTCGGGGTATTGTTGTTTTCTTGCGAACATCATACAACAAAGGTAGAGCGGGCCTTTTACTATTGGAAAAATACCAGCGAAGAATTAACGCATATCGATATGCGCTATTTGGAACTGCAATCGACCAACAAATTATACGTCAAATTTTTTGAAGTAGAACGCAACGAAGAATTCGGGCTTATACCTACTGCCAAATCTTCGCTCAGACTCAGACGCTATTCGTACAACTATAGAAACGACTCTCTGCGCACCGTGATCTTAGACAGATTGCACATCGTACCAACAGTATACATTCGAAACAACATCTTCGCGCACACTAATCCAGGCGAATTGGATAGTCTGGCTGATAATATCGTATTTCTGATTCATAAATACTACGAAGAAAAATACGATGACCTGCCGGCAGATTACAAAGAAATTCAAATCGATTGCGACTGGACGCCATCTACGAAAGACCACTATTTCTATCTGTTAAAAAAGATAAAAGCCCTATCTGCCAAAACGCTATCGGCAACACTACGCCTCTATCCCTATAAATATCCCGACAAGATGGGTGTGTTACCAGTGGACAAAGCCATGTTGATGTGCTACAACATGAGCAGTCCGCTCAGCCATGAAAATCAAAATTCGATTATTGACGAAAGTGAATTAAAAAAATATTTAAAAGACACTAAAAAATACCCGGTTCATCTGGACATTGCCTTGCCGGTGTATCAATGGATGCATTGGTACCACAACAATAGCTTCTTTGGAATACTCCCTTCGGAAAACCTGCAAAGAGTGCAGTACGCTTCCAAAAAAATAAAACCGTTGTGGTACATCATTGAAAAAGACATCGTCATCGATAATCATTTGCTGAAAGCAGGCGACAAAATAAAACTGGAAGAAGCCGATCCCCAAACCATTCGGAAAAGCATTGATCAGATCCAACGTTACGTGCCCTTGGATGACAGCACTACCGTTTCCCTATTTCACCTGGATGAAAAAAACTTATCACACTACACCCATGAAACACTATCTGCATTCTATACTGATTTTACTCGCTAGTTGCTGCCAGGCTTTAGCTTGCGGATTTTATCCTTACGGCGAAGACATCCGGTTTAGCATGTACAAACCGGATGTGCATTTGTTCAGAGATTACGCAGCATTTTATTATTCCGCACATTACTTTGAACCTGTCGAAGAATTGACTTATTACGCCAAGGACAAGGTGACCTGTGCAGCGGAAACTTATGAAAACATTTTACTCTGGCGCAAGCGTTACCATAACATTCCTTCTGCACAAGAAGTATTGGATGCCGTCTATAGCTTGGATCGCAAAGAATTAAAAGCAACTTCCAGCAACGGCTGGATACGATTGCTCTTCGCGCAAAAAGATACCTCGACCATTGCCTACCTGGACTTTGCCAAATCATGCGATAACTTCAACACCAGGTTTGAAGATCCCTGGGAACGCCACGCCTATGCCTCTTCCAGCGGCCGCGTAAAACTTATAGCAGAAGCAGAAAAAAGAATAGATGTTTTACAGGATAAAGAACTGATCAAACGCTATGCTTTTCTTTGCATTCGTTTGGCGCATTATAATGGCAACGAAAACAAAGTCAGACAAATCTATGAACAACATTTCTCTTCCCAAGCACCTAAAGATGCCATCGACTACTGGAGCATGTACTTTCGCTGTTTAGCAGAAACAGAACCTTCCAAAATTAATTATTATGCGGCACAGGTATTCGCCCATTCGCCGGGGAAACGATTTAGCGTCTGCCAGCAATACGTCGACTCCATCGCTGTAACCGAAACCCTGCAGTGGGCAAATACTCCCGATGAAAAATCCGCCGTGTGGCTGATGACCGGAATAAAAAATCCTAACAAAGTATTGGACTGCATGGAGCATATGTATGCAGCAGATCCATCCAGTGAAGGCTTGAGTTTCCTCTTGCTCCGTGAAATCAACAAACTGGAAGATTGGATTTATACGCCCTACTATACCGACTTCTCCCCTTCTATTTCCAATGCATCGAGATACGAAGATAACTTCTACGAGATCTACGAAAAGCGACTGGCAGCAGACAGAGCGTATGCTAAAAAAGTATTGACTTTCGTAAACCGCGCATTGAAATCCGGGGTCTACCATCCGGGCTTTTGGAAAAATACAAAAGCCTATTTACTGCTCATGACGCAACAATACCCCGAGGCACTGACCTATATTCAACGGGTACAACAAGCGCATCAGCCGGATACCTTGCTCGCCCAAAAACTGGCTATGCTCAAGGCTTTTTGTCTTACCGCGCTCCAACCCAAAGGACAGGCGGTTTTGTTGCCTATAGTCAAACAAACTATTCTTACACAAGTGAAAGAAGGAAATTACCGGTTTGTTTTTGCCATTGCACGGGAATTGGAGTTCAAAGGAAACACAACAGACGCTGCCGTTCTTTTATCCAACATCAACCAATCCGAATTACCTTATGATGACGACAGCTGGCGCTCCGATATTTTCTGGAGAACTAAAAACGGATCGTACATGCTGTATGGAAATTTCTATACCAGTTATTTCGATTACATCGATTTCATGTATACCCCTTCACAAGTCAATGAACTGATCCAGCGTGTGGCGCATCATACAGAAACCGATCCTTTCAATAAATGGGCTTACCAGACTTTAAAAAAAGACCGCGATCTATTGTTGGACTTGTTAGGTACAAAATACATCCGGCAAAATAAGTTATCAGCAGCGTTAGAAATATTTAAGCAACTGCCGGATAGCGTTTGGAAAAACGAACGTTATGCCTACCTCGACGCCAACCCTTTTTATACGAACGTTTACAATCAACATCAAAAGACTGAAGCGGATACCATTGCGTACAACAAGTACACATTGACCAAGACGTTGATGCAATACATTCATAAAGCCAACGACCCGAAAACAAAAGACCGGGATTATTATTATTTCCTGGTGGCTAACTGCTACCTGAACATGACTTACTATGGAAATTCCTGGTACATGAAACGCTATTCCTGGACGGCCCATTTGTGGGTACACGACGAATACATGGACGAGGATTTCGGACAATGCTTGCGCGCGAAAGCTTATTATTTAAAAGCCAAACAACACAGCAAAACAGACCAATTCGCGGCCCTCTGCTTGCGCATGGCAGGCAGGTGTGAGAAATACAGACTCATGAGCCTATTCAAACGAAAGGCGGACTATGACTATTTCAAAGATACAGATGACAAAAAATTGTTTGATGACAATAAGTATTATGCGCAATTGAAAACCGAATACCCTATTTACTACGACGATTTGATCAGCAATTGTGAAGCGTTTGGTACTTACTTTCTGGCAAGAAGATAGTATACTTGTCATGTCTCCAAAGCATATACCTTAAAGCATCAAAACAATCCTACAATGGAAAACACAACAGCCCGTGAACTACGCCTCTCCAGAACCTTTAAGGCTCCCATTGAATTGGTATGGGAAGTATGGACAAACCCTGAACACATCGCCAACTGGTGGGGTCCGAATGGCTTTACCAATACAATTGACAAAATGGATGTCAAGGAAGGCGGAGAATGGACCTTCACCATGCACGGCCCTGATGGCACAAACTTTCCCAATCGCAGTGTTTACAAAGAAATTATTCCGTTTAAGAAAATCGTATTCGAACATTTCAATCCGCATTTCTTTACCACCGTGCTTTTTGAATCGAAAGGTGCAGAAACACTGATCGACTGGTCGATGTTATTCGATACGGTAGAAATGCACGATACCATTGTCAAAGCACACAAAGCAGACGAAGGATTGAAACAGAATTTTGAAAAACTAGAGAAGTATCTATCGAATCTTTCTTAGTGAATCAACTGTCTATAATATTCGATTGCCGTTCTGTTTCAAGTCCCCTTCAGGGGATTTAGGGGCGAGACAGTTTGTAATTAGTGGAATTGTAATATATTTATCAGGGTACATTTAAATACATTAATCATGACCTACAATTTTTATTTTAACGAAGCAGGTTACAAAGGGACGCTTCAGGACAAACCGAAGCAGGCAGATCTGGCACTTATAGCAGGATTGCTTATTCAAGATGGAAGTGAATCGAAGGTATTGGCAACACTCACCGAAATTTTAAAATCAACTTCTCAAGAGTCAAAAGAAAAATTGGTCGATTATATTAAAAATGAATCTGCTTTAACTATTTTTCATGCCGCCATTTATTGCACAGCGGTGTATAACGATAAATCTACGTTAGAAAATCTTACGAGCGGAACTCCTAAAAACGTTTACCATCTTCCCTTCACAGATGTACTGATGAAAGTAGACGAGTTCATCGGCAAAGCTTGTGAAAAATTAAACTTCGTTACAGATCAAAACAACGGATCCATTCAAAAAGAATCGCTCATCGTGTCCGCTAAAAAATCGGCAGACAACAAAACCGTACTGGAAGACATCGATGGAATGGACCTGGAATTGGACTATATTCAAACCGTAGCTATCGAATACAAGAGTTCTCCTCTAACCCTTGCTGCGAATGCCATTACCGAACTCATCTATCATCATGTACATAAGAAAGTAGAAAATGGATTTGATAAAGGCTTGAATGGAAATTTAATTTTTGAAGGATTTGAATTAGCAGACAAGATAGAATACCTCGATGATCAGTCCATGTTTGATACGTTGTATCCGCAAAGCAATTAATTACCGCATGATAACGATGAGAAACATACTATACTTTGCTCTCTTGATTCTATTACTAAGTTTTAAAACTGACAAATCGCTCCAATTGATAAATGGAATTTACGTCGATACATCCTACAACCTTAGTTATCCGAACACCAAAATAACCGGAAATAACTTCAAGATGTACAACTTCGGACACGCTGGTAGAGGGATGTACGGTTGGGGAACCTATAAAATAAACCCTAAAGATTCTCTCATCGTCTTTACTTACGAGGAAATGCATGGCAATTATTTTTATCCGGCAAAAAAAATAAAAGAAACAGATCCTGTTACTTTAAAAGAACAATCATGGATCGTTAAAGGGCTTTCCGTCGATACCTCAGCCCTGGCCAATAAAAAATTTGATTCATTATTTATCCATTGTAAAAATTATATTGATAAGTCTTTTGAACGCAACAAAGAACTTGGAAGAATTAAAAAAGTAAAGATGAAAGACTTTTGAGCGTAAGAACCAATGCTGTAAAGTTCCCTGGCTACTACTTAAGAAGTCCTTTTTCCTTCAAATCCTTTTCACCCCATTTTTGAATATGCATGATAATGGTCATCATAGACTTTCCGTAGGCAGTCAGTTTATACTCGACACGGGGTGGCACTTCAGCAAAAATTTTACGTTCGATTAATCCATCCTCTTCCAGTTCGCGCAATTGATTGATCAGCATTTGTTTGCTGATCTGAGGAATGGCTTTCTGCAGCATACTGAAACGATTGCATTTTTTACTAATACCATATATAACCAATACTTTCCATTTACCACCGACTTTATTTAAGAAATGGGTAACACCACAATTGAAAGGGTTAAAATCTTTAGTTTTCCTTGTATTTCCCATTGGTCTATAATTTTGTACTAAGCAAATAAATATGTACTAATAAATTAACTTGAACAAATTAGTAATTTCAGATTGTATAACAACAACACTATGTATAGAAAATTTAAAATAGCCATCGTGCTATTAGCAATAGCAATGAATAGTATTTCATTTGCTCAAACAAAAAATAATCCCCTAAAATCAAACACCATGACAATTGACCAAACCAAACAAGAATCACTTGGGAAATGGGAAAGCCTTGCGATTGAAATTCGTCCAAGCAACACCAAAAATGCCGATGGAACATTAAAACCATTTTACCTGACAAGAAAATTCACTTTTCTTTCCAATGACAAATTTGAACTCACTGTCATTAATTTTGCAGATTCGTACGGGAAAGTACCTTTGGCAAAAATAGAAATTAAAGGACACATGGAATGGAGAGGCGAACATCCTATCGCACCTGGTGCACAAAAAGTAGATTTTATTGCAGATGAAGCTTATCTTGTAACACCGCTGCTTCAAGGCTTTGCAGAAGTGCTCAATCAATATACCAAAGGATTTAATTCCTGGACAGTGGGTGAGCCACAAAATATTTTGGGAAAAGCTTTTGCACCTTTCGGCCTGGCAGAAGGACAAATTTTTAAAGAATATGATCTTATTTATTTAAATCATGGCTTGATGTTTTGGGGAGCCAGAAACATTGATGGAAGAGGTTTTGATACCGAAGAAAATCGCCCCACCAATTTGCAAATACCGATGGGAAGAACGAACTAGTATTACTTTAGGATTCTCCCCAAAAAAAAAGAGTAATGAATGACAATGACACCAAACGTCTTTCCAGACTCACTGCTATTCTCACCCAATTACAAACGAAACGTTTGTTGACGGCGACGGAATTGGCCAAAAAATTTTCGGTGAGCAACCGCACCATTTACCGCGACATCAAAGCGTTAGAAGATGCAGGTGTTCCTATAGTAACAGAAGAAGGCAAAGGTTATTCATTAATGGAAGGTTACAGAATTCCTCCTGTCATGTTTACCGAAAGCCAGGCCAATGCTTTAATCGTTGCAGAACAATTGGTGCTGAAAAATAAAGATGCTTCGTTTGTCAAAGATTATACAGAAGCGATTGAAAAAATCAAAGCCGTATTGGGTCATCCGATAAAAGACAAAGCCAACCTGCTCGCTGAGCGCACGCGATTCAGTCAAAATACCAACAGCGAGAAAAACAGCAACAACTTATCTCAACTGCAATTTGCGCTGACTAATTTTTGTGTGACCAGCATTGACTACACAAACGAAACCAATAAAGCCACCAACAGACTCATTGAACCTTTCGCCTTATTGAGTACGCAGGAGAATTGGCTGTTGGTCGCGTGGTGCCGCTTGCGTAAAGAGTTCCGGTATTTCCGTTTGGACAGGATTAAAACACTGAAAGTGTTGCCGGATAAATTTACCCCGCATAAAATGACCCTGCAGGAATATTTCGACAAATACCATTAATTTTTAGTTCTACTCTAAGATTGATTGTCGTAGACTTGCGTTAGGGATTGAGCCATTGTCTGAGCTCTTCCCGCTTTTTCAGCGGGAAAGCGAGTGGCGAAAGCCCGGCCCGCAGGGAACGCCCTAATTCAAAAGACCCTCTTTATGGCAACAGTTATTACTATTGATAAACTTTACGAAGTAAATAAAAAATAAATTCTAGCAGAAACATTTATTAGACCCTTGACATAGGGTTGTCACACGACGGTTATAGATTTGTTTATAAACTTAAACAATCAAAACTATGATCAGTCAATTGACACACTTAAACTGGCTAAGCATTCTATTCGCTTTTGTTGCTTATTTCATGCTGGGTTATGCATGGTATACCGTCTTGTTCGTCAGAGCCTACAAAAAATCATTGGGACGTGAACATGAAACCTTACCCAACAAACCCATTTTCATCGTCGGACCGGCCATTTGTACAGCCTTGTATACCATTGTCAGTGCGATACTGATCTATGCCTTAAACATTGAATCTATCAGTGGCGCCATGGAATTTTCTTTGGTGGTCGGCATAGGTTATCTGTTGGCCAATACCATCAACATTGCCATCAACCCCAATATGCCCCACCCCATCTACTATGGAGTAATCACCGGAGCTTATCATCTGGTGGGCATCTCGATAGCAGCAGTTATTTTAGTTTTGATGAAATAGTAAAGAAGCATGCAGCAACAAGAAACGTTTTACCCGGCAAACCGACAAGAGTGGCGACAATGGTTACAAGATAACCATCTGTCCAAACCATCTGTCTGGCTTGTTTACTATAAAAAGAAAACCGGTGTCGCGACTATTAGCTGGAGCGATGCCGTAGACGAAGCACTTTGTTTCGGCTGGATAGACAGCAAAGCCAAACCGGTGGACGAAGAAACCTTCATGCATTTTTTCTGTAAAAGAAAACCCAGGGGAACCTGGTCGAAAATCAATAAAGAAAAAATACGGCGGCTTATCAAAACAAAACTCATGGCACCAGCAGGTCTTGAAGTGATTGGAGCCGCTCAAAAAAATGGGTCGTGGACTATTTTAGATGAGGTAGAAGAATTAATCATACCCAAAGATCTGTCTGCAGCTTTCAGAAAAAATTCAGGTTCAAAAGCTTTCTTTTTAAGTTTAAGTAAATCAGTAAAAAAAGCTATTTTGCAATGGCTCGTCCTTGCCAAACGATCGGAGACCAGAGAAAAAAGAATACAGGAAATCGCAACCCTTGCCGCTCAGGGACTGAAGCCAAAACAGTTTTAGATAAAATAAATAAGAGAACTTTTAAATTACAAAGCTTATGATTGCTCTATTCAACCCTGCAAAAATCATGAAAACCCTTCTCCCTTTATTTTTACTTTATTTTATCTTAACTGCTTGCTCATCGAAAAAAGCTGAGCCAGGCGAATCAAGTTACAATTTAAATAAGCGTCTTAACATTCACCTGGATTCCGCCTATGGTTTTAAGATCGGAGATGCCTTCCTTCCCGATTCCTTAAAGTCGTACGGCTTCCTTCTGATTGAAATAGATTCCGAAGCATTATCCTTTGTACCGGTTAAATTGGCCGCTGCAAAAAACGATCTGGATAAAATAGTAACAGGTGACATTAGATTGATACCTTCCAATAGTGATAATCCGGACAATGGCGAATACGGTATAGAATGTTTGGGTGTAATGGGTGACAAACAAATTAAAGAAGCGAAAGAAAATTTTAAGTGGATAGGGAATTTAAAATTAAAACGACCTTTGCCCGAAATCACTGCTGTATTGTTTGGTTCCATTTCATCAGAAGGATTATATAGTTTCAAAAAGCATTTTGAAGACTCGGGAGAAGGCCGATCGAAAATGCTTCAAACCTCTGCGATCATAGAATAGCCTTTCACTCTACTCTGCATGAACAAAGACATTCAAGCTTACAATGATGCTCAATCTACGGAAGACCGAGCGATGTGCAATCTGCTGGCACAAGAAATCTCCCGCAATTTACCCGAAGCCGACCATAAAATATGGCATGCTCACCCGGTTTGGTTTTTAGAGGGAAACCCTGTGGCCGGATATAGTAAATTAAAAAATTGTGTTCGCCTGTTATTCTGGAGCGGTCAATCGTTTGAAGAAGAAGGGTTGAAAAAAGAAGGCACCTTCAAAGCCGCTGAAGCGCGCTACACGGCGGTAGAACAAATCAACACCAAAGACTTGAAACGCTGGCTAAAAAAAGCCAGAGAGATTCAATGGGATTATAAAAATATCGTAAAGAGAAAAGGCGTGTTGGAAAGATTAAAGTAATCCCTTTAGTCCCTATAGAATAAACAAACGAGTACCATGAGCAACACCTGGACAGACCGTTGGAACGAGCGATACAGCAAAGAAGACTTTGCTTACGGCGAACATCCGAATAACTATTTAAAAGAACAATTAGAACAGTTGCCCGTCGGCTCGATCCTTTTCCCGGCAGAAGGAGAAGGCCGCAATGCGGTGTTTGCCGCGAAGTCCGGCTGGACGGTATCGGCATTCGACATCAGTGCAGCAGGTAAAAACAAAGCCCTTCGATTGGCGGAAATGAATCACGTCACCATCGATTATCAAGTCGGAGAATTGCAGAACCTGAATTACAAGCCGCAACAGTTTGATGCCATCGCCTTGATTTATGCTCATTTTCCGGGAGACCTTAAATCGGCCATTCATCAAACACTTGATCAATACTTACGCAAAGACGGCATCATTATTTTTGAAGCCTTCAGCAAAAAGCACCTGGACTACGTCACAAAAAATCCCGAAGTGGGCGGACCGAAAGATCTTCCTTCTTTATTCTCCATAGAAGAACTCCAATCCGATTTTTCAAACTATGAAATCATCGTACTGGAAGAAAAAGAAATTGAATTGAGCGAAGGATCGTTTCATAACGGGAAGGGGTCAGTGATACGGTTTGTGGGAAGGAAAAAATAATAGAACTGTCTATCTACAGTATAATAGATAACTTCATGTATCATGAAAAAAAACTTATTACTTTTATTCTATCTTCTACTCCTCTTCTCTTGCACCGAAGAGCCTGATAAAAAAGAGTTAGTTCAAACTCAAGCTCTAAAAATAGAACAACCAAAGTTGTCGTATTCTGACTCCGCGGCGGCAAGCGATATAACAATCTATTTTTACAAATGGTACGCAGAAGCCATACAGACAAGTAACCTAAAAGAGATTCAACCAGAATTTGTAAAAGATTCAAACGGGAAGGCATCCCTAGAGTTCTCAAATTATATCGATCATCTACGAAAAAAAGGATTCACTGAAAACCTCATCAAAAAGGAAATCAATCGCTTTAAACCTTGTATAGAAAATTTAAAACATATCAATTACGATACTCTGCAGGAAAAGTACGACCTTTTTGATTACGAGGATATAGATTGCGATTTTTTCAACTATTATCAATGGACAAAGGATATGGATCGCCACGATGGAGCAGATGTGGAAAACGCATCTATAATTGGTAACGCTATTCAATTAAAAATCCTGTTTTACATTATAGAAAACAAAAAAAAGAGATACTGGGATCATAAATATGCTGAGGTATTACTAATTAAAGAGGGAGGAAAGTGGAAAATAGATAACATAGAAGTTATATTCAACAATAAGAATACTTTAAACTGAAAAATCTATTCACTCCATTTAGAATGCCCAAAACAAAAAAGGCTCAAGCAAATGCTTGAGCCTTTTTTGTTTTGATCACATGCGGTAATTACGCGTTCAGCAAATGCTTATAATGCGTTTCCACGTAATTCTCAATGGCAAAATAAAAGTCTTCCAGTTCCATTTCATCCAGGTCTATCACCAGCGTATCACCATTCACAAACACCAGGTCAAATTTTTCAATGTGCTTGCCTTCGTCTTTACGGATGGAAACACTTTTTACTGTTTTTACTTCGTAAATACCTTCCAGCTCATTGTTTTTGTATTCAATGATTTCATTCGTCAATCTTAAGAAATCGTTGTAATTATTTATTCCCGAAAATATCTTTTCCAATACAGGTGGAACCATGCATACCGCCGCCCATATCCAGAAGCGGATGTGATTGACCTCGTATTCCAAATAAATAAAAGTAAAGATGGCAGGTATGGAAAGATAGATGAACAGCTGCACTTTCAATTTTGTCCTGTGATTTCTGAACATCATTCCCCCATCGACTTCTTTCAATTTGATCGGGAACAAAATCTCTTCCCACATGATCAGTACCATAATGACTACAGCGATACTGACCAGAAACATTCCGAAATAAATGGCTTCATCTTCATCGGGTCCGTAAGCAGCAGAGTCAAATATTTGATGCGATAACAAGCCGGCAATACCAAAAATAAGTATTAAAATTCCTATGCTAAATTCAGCGGGATAGGTGGAGCGGATAATCTTTGCCATGTTGGTTATTTTACGAATTAATTCTCATGCTAGTATACTGAAAAATATTCTATAAAGTTACCCTATGTTTATAATTAGCCGATCATTTTTTCGGGTCCTACCACTCAGGCCTATATTAAAGCCCGTCATTCAGTTTATATTCAGTATTACCTTAGCCAAGCACCCTTTCCCTATTGTACTTCGCTCGATAATCCAAAGGAGATAAGCCTGCGATTTTCTTGAATACTTCTCTGAAGGCCTTATCGTCTGAATAGCCCACATCATTCATGACTTCGTAAATGCTTTTGCGACCTTTTTCCAGCGTACTTTTTGCCACTTCCACTTTCACGCGCTGCAAGTACTCCACGGGCGTATTGCCTGTAGCTTTGATGAAACGCCGGTCAAAATTGCGTCTGCTGATCGCGAGTTTGGAGGCCAGCTCTTCGAAAGAAATTTTTTGGCGAAGGTTTTTCTCTATATAACTTTGCGCCTTGTCGATCAACTCATCTCCATGATTTTTCTGCGCCTGGAAAATGGAAAAAGGCGATTGTGAACTTCGTTCTATTTCGATTTGAAAAGTTTTGGAACAATAAATAGCCGTCTGTCTGTCAAAATATTTCTCCACTAAGAAAAGGATCAGGTTCAAAAAAGAATAGGCTCCGCCGTTGGTATAAATCCCTTTCTCTACGGTAATCAGTTTATCGATCTGAAGATCGATGTCCGGGAACATCCGCCTGAAATCGTTGGCGGCATTCCAATGGGTGGAGCAGGTCTTCCCCTCGAGCAAACCCGCAGCAGCCAGTAAGAATGTACCGGTACAAATGCTCGCCAGTTCCGCTCCGCCTTTGTGTTGCTGCTTCATCCAATCGATGAGCTTTGCATTCTCTTTCAACACATTTTCATAATCATACGATAGAGAAGGAATGATGACAAGATCTGTCTTTTTAATGTCTTTGATATGGACGGGATGAATCGAAAAGAAACCGTTACCTGATGGCAGTTCTTTCACCAAACCCGCAATGCGGATTTCCATTTTAGAAGCATGTCCCAGCCTTTGCCAGTATGCGTTTGCTCTGGTCAGTATTTCAAATGATCCTGTGATGCTGCTTAAATTAACATTACCTGTTGGGACAATGATTGTGACTTGTTTCATAAAATTTAGTGATAAACAATTGAGTATGTTCAGTGTTAGTTGAATTATAATATTTGATAGTAATAAGGAGATAAGTAATAAGTGTATGAAATGTTGATTAAGGGCGTGCCCCTTCGGGTCGGGCTATCCGCTGCAAGTCCTCGCTCGGTCATGCTTCACCTCATTAACCAACTTGTCTGCTCGCTGTGGGCTTTCCGCTACTATCCCTCACGCAAATAAAAACCCGAAATCCGCAAAGCCTGGTGCGGCTGGCGTCCACGAAAAGAGCGAACGGAGGAAGACATTGTTTATAATTAACTACGTGTCCTATCAAGAACCACAATGTCTTTCTCCGTTGCTTTTGGTAGCTCCCTTTTCTTTTGTTTCTTTTCGTATGGAAAATAAGCCCATCAGTTGCATCATCAGTTTTTCCTCCATTTAAAGGTATGTAATTATATTGTCCAAATCAACCCGTCAAGATGTCCATTTCACACCCTTGGAATACGTTATTAAAGTGTACTTTTACCTTATCACATAAACAAACCCTCCTATGAGCACATCGGACTTCTCTCTTACTATCTCGGTAGATCAAACACCTACCGACGCCTTCAAAGCCATCACCAATGTTCGCGGATGGTGGTCGGAAGAAATAGAAGGCAGCACAGAAAAATTAAACGACGTGTTCCACTACCATTACGAAGACGTCCACCTCGCTACTATAAAATTGATCGAAGTCATTCCCAACAAAAAAGTAGTATGGCTGATCGAAAAAAACTATTTCAAATTTACCAAAGACAAGACCGAGTGGACCGGTAATACGATTAGCTTTGACATTTTGGAGAAGGATAACCAAACGCAAATCCGTTTCACACACAACGGTTTGGTTCCTGCTTATGAATGTTACGACATCTGCACCAATGCCTGGACGCAATACATACAAGAAAGTTTACGCGACCTGATTGTCACCGGTAAAGGCAAGCCCAATGGAAAAGGGAAACCAACAACAGCAGACGAAGCACGATTGGGATCCCAGAAATAATACCATACATGAAAGCAAAAGATTATACCGCGATCCTTACGGTAAATGCTACACCGCAAGAAGTATTTCAACACATCAACAACGTAACTCTATGGTGGACCGACGAGTTGAAAGGGCAATCGAAAAAACTGAACGATGTATTCACGGTGCAGTTTGCCGACATGCATGTGTCTACACAAAAAATCATTGAACTGATTCCGGATCAAAAAGTAGTGTGGTTAGTCACAGACAGCAACCTTAGTTTTATACAAGACAAAAACGAATGGACAAATACAAGCATTCATTTTGACATTACGTCACAGCAGAATAAAACACAATTGCAGTTTACGCATGTCGGATTAGTTCCCGAAGTAGAATGCTATAAAGATTGCACCAAAGGCTGGGACTATTACATCAAAGGAAGTTTATTCAAACTAGTGACGGAAGGTAAAGGAACTCCGGGCTTATAAAGCTGCCTGTTTTTTGACTACAACAACCGTAGATTCGGCTACATCTATGGATCCCTTTCTGTGGACATTTGAGCAATCAAAAACACAGATAGTAGCAGGTTCATGAGGATGTAAGCGAAATTGCCTACGCCCTGGGCTTTGAACATCCGCAATCTTTTAGTAAGTTGTTCAAGACAAAAACGAACCTTTCGCCGATTGAATTCCAGGGCCTCGTTTAATTGAATCAATGAATCCCCGTTTAGATTTATTGGATCATCTCCGCAAGCTTGAACAATAGAAATGTCTGGCGTTAAATTCTTAAAGCAAAATGACAGAAAAAGCAAAAATAAACGAATCAGATCGGCGGATAAGAGTTCTTTACAGAACAGCCTTAATCTGCTACATGATACCCTTCTTATTTCTTTGCCTCTCTTTTCTAAGCAATCCGGAAGTCTTATTCTGGAAGATTTTTTTATTAGGCATGTTTCCATTCGGCTTGCTTGGCCTTTTATTTACCATCATTGGAATTATAAATGCTTCGCGCAATAAGAATTACCACAAAAGAACCAGAGGTTACTATAATTTATTCATGGGGATTGTTGTAGTGGCAGGTGGTATACTGGGATGGATGTTACTATATCTTGAGGCCGGCTAATGCAAATGCTTTTGGGCTAATAATTAAGGTACTATCAGATAAAAAATTATGTTACAAAAATACAAATGGACTATTCGCTTTACCCTACTCACTCCTATTCTATTGGTATTAGCGTTTTACTTTATGAATGATGGTCATGATGATTTCCAACCCACATTTTTCTTATTTCCCTTTGTAACTATTCTTTTCTTTGTCTGGCATCATCCAATAAACTTTATTTTTCTATTACTAGTTTTCCTACAATACCCTTCGTATGGTTTGATACTCGATAAATACAAGAATCGATTTCCGTATATTGGTTTCATTATTCTACTTTTACATCTGCTACTAGTATTGGTATCCTATAGTTTAAGTCCTGAAATTGTTAAATAGATTTTCCATGCAACTCCTCAGTGATACAATTAATTTTACAGCAACATACTTCATCAGAGGCCTATTCATCAGCGTATTATTAGTCCTTTTAGTAAAACTATTTTTCAAACAAAAGATCAATACTCATCATGCTGTTCTGATTCTCAAATGGATAATTCTTTCCTATACTTTTCTATTCATAATAAAACTAATCACCCAATTCCTGTTCCCTATTCCATCAGAGTCTTTCCAATCTTTTACCAGCCGTGCTTTCGGTCCTTACTATTGGGCATACTGGAGCATGTTCTTTTTTAGTACACTTTTTCCGCTTCTCTTGTTGTTTAAAAAATGGGGACATAATGTATACTTTTTATTATTGGTCTCTGTGTTCTTAAACATAGGTTGGCTGTTTGAATCCTTTGTGGTACACATGACCAGTTTACACAGAGAGTTTGGCACCATGCATAATCCTTACCTGCCTTTTGACGAGGAAAGAATGATATTGCTCTACGGATTTTGCCTGGGAATTACTGCCTTAGTATTGGGCAAGGCTTTAGCTGTTTTATTGCCTTCCAAACAACAAATATAATATTCAAGTCTATACGCTTTATTTTTGCTTTTCCCTTTCCATGTGCTAACTTATCCTGGCTCATTCCTGCATACATTCCTGTGCTACCCAATGAAGAATTTAACTCACACGTTATGAAACGTTCCGCTTTAATTTTATTCTTATTCTTATCTACTACTCTTGTTATGGCACAATCTGAAGGCATGAAACAGCGCTGGGAAAAAATCAATGCCAACCTTGATAAATCACTTCCACAATCGGCATTCAAAGATATTCAGGATTTATATGCAGAAGCTAAAAAAACGCATGACGTAGACAATCAAGTCAAAGCACTCATCTATATCATGCGCTGCCAGGACATGTCGGAAGAAGACGCGTTTGTAAAAGACATTGCTTTTGTCAATAAAGAAATCACCACGGCAGAATTTCCGGTAAACGCAGTCTTGCATTCCATGTTGGGTGAAATGTACTGGCGTTATTTTCAGCAACACCATTATCAATCCGCTGACATCAGCGCCGCTACCAATGTTGACAGTACAGACATACAAACCTGGGATCAGAAAACGCAACTCACAGCCGCCATCGATGCTTTCCATTATTCCCTGAAAGATAAAGAGGCTTTACTGAACTATTCTACAGATCCCTTCACACAAGTTATTCAAAAGAGTAGTTCCAATCATTTTTACACGGCCAACTTATATGATTTCCTGGGAAGAAAAGCCTTAAAGTTTTTCCAATCAGCAGAAGCAGGTGTCACAAGACCTGCGGAACAGTTTAACTTAAACGACATCCGTTATTTTTCAGCGTCTTCAGAATTTATTAAAGTAAAACTACAAACAGAAGATACACTCAGTCTTCACTTCTACGCCCTGCAACTCTTTCAGGATTTAGAAAAGCTACATTTGCAAGACGTTGATCCGACGATATTGACCGATCTCGCTTTGTCTCGTATAAAATTTGTTGCCACGCATTCCGGATTGACGAATAAAAATGAACTTGAACTTGCCTCTTTCTATACCATAGAACAAGCCACGTTGAAGTTCCCTATTTCTACAGAAGCCAGCTATGAAATGGCCACCATCTGGAGAGCCCGTGCGGAGGACGAATCAGGAATCAACGGCAGTCCGAAATATCCGGATGCTAATATTCAAAGCATGGCGATTTGTGATGCAGCGATTGCCCGTTTCCCTCATGCCTTGGGAGCAGAAAATTGTGAGAACCTGAAAACCAATATCCTCAAACCCTCATTGGATTTGAAGATAGAAGAAGTCAACCTGGTCGGAAAAGCTTTTCGTTCGCTGGTGCACTATAACAACATCAAAACATTGACCCTACGTGTAGTTGCCTTAACAATAGAAGAAGTAGAGCAATTGAAAAATGATTTGAATTATCGCTACGACATCGAGCGCTTTCAATTGTTCAAACCCTATCTCGACAGAACAGCGATCAAACAATGGTCAGTCGATTTGCAGCAAGATCCGCAACTTCGTCAACACAGCACTGAAATTGTGCTAGACGCACTGCCCGCAGGCATCTACCTGATCTTTGCTTCAGACGGTCCGAAAATTATCAAAGACAAAGCCATTTTCGGATACGGCATAACGACTGTTTCCAATCTTTCTTTTGTTGCACGCAGCGACCAGGGCAAAGCACAATTGTATGTGCTGAATCGCGCTACCGGAAAACCGGTGCAAGAGGCGAAAGTGACAGCTTACCTGTCGGAGTACGATTACGAAAAAAGAAAAAACAGAAAGAGAACCATCGGTCAATACGACAGCGATGCCAACGGATATGTGGAAGTCACTGTGGCAAACCGTGAACAAGCGGGCAATGCCCTTTTTGATATTCGTACAAAGGATGACCGCCTGATCGGTACGAATAGAAATTCATACGGCATGTACGTCTACCAACAAGACGAATACCATGATTACTCCAACATTCATCCTAATTCCTTGTTGATCTTCACAGACCGCGCCATCTACCGCCCAGGCCAAACGGTTTACTTCAAAGGCATTTTCTTTGATACCAAAAGTAAAAACAATTACCAGGCAGGAAAGAATATGAGCCTGCGCATCGCTTTCTACGATGCGAACAACAAAGAAACTGCTGCATTGGATTTAGTCACCAATGAATTTGGTTCTGTTCAGGGATCATTTACCGCTCCTGTCGGATCACTCACCGGCAATATGAGCATTGGCAACGACATGGGTCGCGCGAATTTCAATGTAGAAGAATACAAGCGACCAAAATTTGAAGTGAAGATTGAACCCTTGAAAGGTCAGTACAAACTGAATCAGGAAGTAACAATTAAAGCACAAGCAAAAGCTTATGCCGGCAATGCCGTCGATGGTGCACAGGTTAACTACCGTGTCGTGAGACGTGTAGAGATTCCCTATTGGTACAAGCGTTATTGGGGAAATTTCAATGCACAGGAAACGGTGATCATCACAGGCTCTACAGCCACAGACAACAACGGTGAATTTACGGTAAACTTTACTGCATTACCCGACGCAGCGGTTTCATCGAAAATGAAATCAACGTTTGTATATACCGTATATGCCGATGTCATCGACATCAACGGGGAAACGCACAGCGATGAAACTTCTATTTCCATAGGCTACTCTTCTTTAGTACTAAACATCCAGGTGCCCGGTAAAATTGAAAAAGGCAAACCCACAACCCTACAGGTAACTGCCAAAAATCAATCGGGAGAATCAGAAGCAGCTTCCATCAACGTACAAATCTTCAAATTACAAGCACCTGAAAAAGCCTTGCGCAAGAGACTTTGGGAAAGTCCCGATAAACCTTTGTTGACAGAAAGTGAATTCAAAAAACTATTTCCGGAAGATGAATACGCGAAAGAAACAGATCCGGCAAATTTTGCACAACAATTGATTTTAGAAAAAGTAGTGTCCACCACTGCAGAAAAAGCCGGTGAACTCCATCTTCCGGACGATTGGCAAACCGGTCAGTACGTAATAAAAGCCACAGCATTGGACAAAGACCAAGTAGAAAGTCAGACAGAAAGCAATTTCACAAAGACCGATCCTAAAAGTGACAAACTGCCTTTCGCTGTGACCAACTGGACAAAAGTGATACCGGCATCTGTTCAACCGTCTGAAAAAGCAACGGTTGAAATCGGTTCTTCTTTCTCTGATGTCCATGTCCTCTGTGAAGTAGAACGCGACGGTAAAATTATTCGCAAAGAATTCATCACGCTCCATGACGGTATCAAAAAATTGGAACAACCAATCACGGAAGAAGACCGTGGCGGCTTGAGTGTTCATTATGTGTTTGTCTACAACAACAGAGTATACGGCGGCACAGAAAACATTCAGGTTCCTTTCACCAACAAAGAAGTGACCATTACCTGGGAAACCTTCCGCAATAAATTATTACCGGGACAAGCCGAAGAATGGCGTTTGAAAATTAAAAGAAAAAACGGTGAGAAAACAGCGGCAGAATTTTTAGCCACGCTGTATGATGCTTCGCTGGATGCCTTCGTCGTGCACGATTGGCCGATGCAACTTTACAACAACAACTCCAGTCACTTGAGTTGGATCAATAACCAGAGTCCTTTCGGTACTGAAGATTTTGAGATCTGGGATCATTACGATCATTACCGTTATTACAACAGCAAGTACTACGATGAGTTCAACTGGTTTGGCTATGCTTTCGGAAGGGATTATGGTTCTTCTAAAAACATACGAAAAAAATCAGGCGGCGTAGGAAGATCAATAACCTTAGAAGAAAGTGAAAGCGAAATCTCTGCAGATGGTGCTGCCATGCCTGCAGCCTCTTATGCCTTCAGTGCGAATGCCAAATTGGATAATCAAATTGCCGATGAAAAACTGCCCGATGAAAAACCTGTACCTGTTGACAAAACAGAGCAACCTGCCATCAGAAAAGATTTTCGTGAGACCGCCTTTTTCTTTCCTGATTTAAAAACAGACGAAGAAGGAAACATCATCCTGAAATTCTCCATGCCGGAAGCGCTTACTCGCTGGAAATTATTGGGACTCGCACATACCAAAGACATGAGCTACGGCACGACGCAACAGGAAGTCGTGACACAAAAAGAATTGATGGTCGTGCCAAACGGCCCTCGTTTTATTCGTGAAGGCGACAAACTGGTACTGTCAGCGAAAGTCACCAACCTCAGCGGCAAGCCGATGCACGGCACCGTGAAGCTCTTGCTCTTCGATGCCGCCACGATGAAACCTATCGATGCAGCGCTGGGCAATAATCAACCTTCAAAAACTTTCGGTGAAGCGAATACGCCAAGTGAAGTAAAGACCTGGGAAATAAAAGTTCCCGGAGATTACCAGGCGATCACTTACAGAGTCATCGCGGAAGCCGGTAATTTCAGTGACGGAGAAGAAAATATCATTCCGGTATTCTCTAACAGAATGTTGGTAACAGAAAGCTTACCCATGGTGGTGACAGAAGGACAAACCAAAACGTATACGCTGGACAAACTGTCCAGCAATACGTCGAAGACTTTAGTGAACCATCGTCTGACATTGGAACTCACACCCAACCCGATTTGGTATGCTGTGCAAGCGTTGCCTTATCTGGCGGAGTATCCTTATGAATGTGCGGAACAAACGTTCAGCCGCTATTATGCCAACAGCCTCGCCGGCTTTGTGGCCAATAGCAGTCCGGAGTTGAAACGCATGTTTGAACTGTGGAAAAACTTAGCACCTGATGCATTACTCTCTAACCTGGAAAAAAATCAGGAACTGAAAATGTTGCTCCTGGAACAAACACCCTGGTTGCGCGATGCAGAAAATGAAACCGAACAAAAAAGAAGAATCGGATTATTGTTCGATCTCACCAGAATGAACAGTGAGCTGGATCGTGCGTTGGGAAAACTGGATAAAATGCAATTGGGCAACGGCGCCTGGCCTTGGTTCACGGGCATGCGCGAGGACCGTTACATCACGCAACATATTCTTACCGGTCTTGCTCACCTGAAACATTTAGGCGTGAAAGGAAGAAACGACGACCAGATCGAACAGATGACGAGCAAAGCGCTTAACTACTGTGATGGAGAATTGTTGAAAGATTACAGAGAGCTGTTAAAACTATCCAAACTCAAAAAAATCAAACTGGAAGAAGTAGAACCGTCGTCTATGGAAGTGCATTACTTGTACGGAAGAAGTTTTTACGATAAAAAAGCATCCGGTGAATTGGAGCTAGCCTTACAATTTTACAAAAAACAATCACACACATACTGGACAAAGTATGCTTTGTATGAACAAGCATTGATCGGACTTACCGCACACCGTGACGGCGACAAAGCATTAACCGCTTTACTGCACCAATCCTTCAAAGAGCGCGCCATTGTATCGGAAGAAAAAGGCATGTACTGGAAAGCCAGTGAAGGCTATTACTGGTACCAGGCGCCTATTGAGCGCCAGGCCATGCTGATAGAATTCTTCGAAGAAGTGGCTAAAGACAGAGCATCGGTTGACAAAATGCGTTTCTGGTTGTTGACTCAAAAACAAACGACGCATTGGAAAACAACCAAAGCGACCACCGAAGCTTGTTATGCCTTGTTATTAAACGGTACTTCCTGGTTAAGCGTAGATCCTACACTAACCGTTTCTGTAGGCAATCAGAAAATTGATTTCCCGAAAAGTGAAATCAATCCTACCCTGACCAAAGTATGGAACGGCCCCGAAGTCAAAGCAGAACAGGCGAAAGTAACCTTGAGCAAACAAGGCGTAGGCATAGCCTGGGGTGCCCTGCACTGGCAATACTACGAAGACCTGGATAACATCACGACACATAAAAATACGCAGGTTCAGTTGACCAAAGAATTGATGCTGGAAGAGCAAACGGTGAGTGGCGCTGTGTTAAAACCAATAACCGCTTCTACTACTTTAAAAGCGGGCGACTTGGTAAAAGTAAAATTGGTGATTCGTTCAGACCGTGATTTAGAATATGTACACGTACAAGACATGCGTGCCGCAGGTTTTGAACCCTTGAATGTTTTATCGGGAGCCAAGTGGAACAATAACTTTGGTTACTACGAAAGCACACGCGATGCCTCTACTGATTTCTTCATTGGTTTCTTACCAAGAGGAACTTATGTATTTGAATACAGTTTGCGCGTGAACAACGCCGGTAACTTCTCGAATGGCATTACCAATATTCAGTGCATGTATGCGCCGGAGTTCAATGCGCATTCTGCAGGAATTAGAGTAGAGATTAAATAATATCTAAATCAAAGAAAGACTCATGTCAATAAATAAAATATTCTTGTTTATATTTTTAACACAATCTCTTTCCTTGCTCGCACAAGATCATGAGATCAGAGCCTCTGTTTATCATGAAGAGATTCCGAACGGATCAAAATTACTTGTCGACAATGAGGAGTACTGTCCTATTTCCGTTCAGGTGAATTTAAACCTCACCAACATGAAATCAACAGAAGGGAACAATAAAGTCTTTGTCGTACCGGCCCGAAGTAAGAAATACAACATTACAGATGTAATCATTATCAATACATCCAAGGCACATGGTTATGGCATGCAATCTATTGTTGGATTGGGAGATTATGACAAAAGTGGTTACGATGAAGATTTCAACTATTATTTACCCTATAAAAAAGGAGATGCTTATACTGTCAACCAGGGATACAACGGTATCTATACGCACAAAAATAAAAACTCTCTGGATTTTGATATGCCCATTGGTACAGAGATTCATGCGGCGAGAGAAGGAGTAGTGGTGAAGATAGAAGACAGCAACAACAAACACTGCCTCGATGAAAAATGCATGAAGTATGATAATTTTATTTTAGTTTATCAGTCTGATGGCACTTTTGCCTCTTATGCACACATTAAAAAGAACGGTGCCGCAGTCAAAGAAGGTGACAGCATAGCCATCGGTCAATTGATCGCTTACAGTGGGGATGTAGGCTACTCCAACGGCCCGCATTTGCATTTTGATGTCAGTACCATCAAGCTCAAAACACAAAAAACAGTGAAGACTGTCTTTCTTGTAGGTGATGGGCAACATGCCGAATACCTGGTAGAGAAAAATAAATACGAGCGTAAGTATTAATTAAAAACCATCGGATGCATATGAAAAAATTCTTCCGGGAGCTTTTCGAATACAATCATCATTTTAATCAGGAAGTTATTGCTGTCTTGATCAAGCAACCGAATCAGGCACCTGCTAAATGTATCAAGCTCATCAGTCACATGCTGAATACGCATCAAATCTGGAACAATAGAATTCAATCTGTACCAACAGAACCAGCACGTTGGGACGAACATTCGATCCAACAGTTTTCAGAAATGGAGCGCTACAATTTTGAACAATCGATGCATATCCTGGACAAATTTGATTTGGATGAAATCATCACTTATAAAACCGGCACAGGCGCAGTATTTCATCATAGCGTGCGTGATCTTTTATACCAGGTTATCAGTCACTCTACTTACCACAGAGGGCAAGTAGCTACAGCATTTAGAGAAAGTGGATTGGAACCGTTATTGACGGATTATATTTATTATAAAATGACTAAGAGTATTTTATGAAAACATTTCTTTTACTTATCGTCTTATGGCCAAGTCTCCTGGTTGGTCAAACAGCGAAGTTTTACATGGATTCATTGGATACAAGAAACCTCTCAGGGAATAGACAAAAAATGGACGATCATTTTATAGATATGGAATGGAAGATCAGAGGAAATTCCATTCATTATCAAAATAAAGTGGTGGAATTAACTATTGCTCCGGATAAAATCGACACCTTGTTTTACAGGCATCACAAACAAGCAAAATGGGACACCATTATTTGCCTCATTAGAGAACCAGGTGAATACAAATTTATCTATAACGAATGCTGCGGTGGTTTCAACATCGCTGATAAAAATGGTAAATTGATCCAGGCATCTATAAACTTTCAACTACACTCTAATGTGAAGCACAAACAATTTCTAGGTACACTGGGAGAAACAGGCATACTGGTAAATTACAATTCTACTGATACGTTAAAACCTGGTTGTAGAAGTGCCATGTCTCCTAATATTTACCCGCTTACTTTCCAGGAGATCAAAATTGCTAAAGACATGATCAATGCCAAAGAAGGAACTTGTTTATATGAAAAAGGAAAAGAGGAATTAAATTACGAATTCGGGTATAAAACTATTTCTACAAAGCTGAACTGCTTGTTTATGCCTCTAAGTAAAAATCCTATATGGGTTATGTATGATCCAATAGAGAATAAAATTAGTATAAAACAAAAATAAAGTAATGAATACCGTTGTCCTCCCTTCCAAACCCCACTACCCCATCCTCGATGGTCTGCGCGGTGTTGCTGCATTGATCGTAGTGATCTTCCACATTTTAGAAGCACATTCCACCAGCCATTTGGATTTGATGATCAATCACGGTTATCTGGCTGTTGATTTCTTCTTTCTACTTTCCGGTTTTGTAATCGGTTATGCTTATGATGACCGCTGGAATAAAATGACTGTAGGCGATTTTTTTAAACGTCGTCTGGTGCGACTACAACCTTTAGTGATTATGGGAATGATCATCGGAGCCATTTGCTTTTACTTTCAGGCCTCCAACTATTGGCCGATGATTGCTCAAACTCCGGTATGGCAAATGTTGCTGGTGATGCTGCTTGGTTTTACCATGTTGCCCTTGCCTGTATCGATGGATATCCGGGGCTGGGCAGAACTACATCCACTGGATGGGCCTGCCTGGTCTTTATTTTACGAATACATCGCGAATATCTTGTATGCTTTATTCGTCAGAAAATTCTCTACAACGCTGTTAACTATACTTGTCCTCTTAGCCGGTGCAGCTTTGATCCATTTGGGTTTAAGTAATCCATACGGCGATGTCATCGGCGGTTGGTCGCTGGATGCGACACAAATACACATTGGTATGGTACGCATGCTCTATCCATTCTTCGCTGGCTTGCTGCTGTTTCGTATAGGCAAATTGCTCAACATCAAACATGCGTTTCTACTATCCGGTATATTACTCGTGATTGTTTTTGCCATACCCAGAGTAGGTGGCAGCGAACAGTTGTGGATGAACGGATTGTATGATTCATTAAGTATCATTCTGATTTTTCCGCTTATCGTATTCATCGCAGCCAGTGGCGATGTGATGGGCAAAACCTCTTCTGGTATTTGTAATTTTCTTGGCAAAATTTCTTATTCTGTTTACATCACTCACTACCCGATCATCTACATTTATACCGCATGGGTGATTGACAATAAAATTCCCCTGGCACAGGCTTTACCGATTGGATTGCTGGTGTTCTTGTTCTGTGTTGCACTAGCTTACGCCTGCCTGAAATTATACGATGAACCGGTGAGGTTGTGGCTGAAGAAGAAAGTATTGGATAGAATCAACTAATTACTCGCTGCCTTTATACCCTTTGGCGATAGTCTAAGATTTGATTGTTAGACGAGTTGTAAAATTTGCGTTAGGGATTGAGCCATTGTCTGAGCTCGCCCGTCATTTCATTTTTTGTTTAACTCACCAGACGGATTGACGGGAAGCGAGTGGCGAAAGCCCGGCCCGAAGGGAACGCCCATATTCTTATCTTATACTCGTCCATTAATAATATCAACTATAATTTATAATTAAGCGAGTCTAAGATTGTTTTTTGTTGAGTGATGAAG
>JAQBNS010000014.1 GCA_028288405.1 Chitinophagaceae bacterium | reverse complement strand
TATAACGGCAGGTATTGCAGAGCCATAGAAATGTTGCAAAAAAAATACGATGTAGTCATCGTTGATGGCCGTGATCGTAATCAATGTTTAGAACAGGGTATACAATCATTGAAGCCCGGTGGCGTGGTCATTCTTGATAACAGCGAGCGCAGTAAATACCAGAAAGGCGTACTGTTCATGAAAGAACAAGGATTTAAACACCTGGAATTTGAAGGCATGTCGCCGGTAACGACGATACTTAACGTGACGTCTTTGTTTTATAAAGAGGGTAATTGTTTGGGTGTATAGACGTTAGTGGTTAGTCGTTAGAAATGCTCTAGCGAAAATAAAAAAGGGAGTCAAATGGATTCCCTTTTTTATTTTCTAACGACTAACCTCTAACCACTAACGACTAATAATTCCCCTTCCCGCTCAACCTATGCAAGGCATGCCTTACAACGATATAAGTCGTTGCCCACAAATTTCTTAACAGTCCGTAGTGTTTGGTGTAAATTTGAAAACGTTCTTTCCAGGCCAGCTTTTGTTGCTTCATAGAAAAACCGCCGACCAGGTAATCACTCAAGACCCGATGCGTATGAACAGTCTTCTTTGATTTTTTGAGGACTTCAATTACCCAATTGATATCGGCACTGCAACGGTATGTCGTATCATAAGCATTAGCCAGCGAACGACGGGCAATGAAGGATTGATGGCAAACCGCCATTCCATACATCATATCTTTCCAATTGAGCGCTTCCGGAAGTTTACGTGTTGAGATTTGTGAACGTGTACCAATCAGTTCTCTGTTTTCTTTTACAAAATTGGCTTCTCCATAATAGACGTCTGCATCCTGCTCTTTTTCAAAAATAGAAGCCAACACCTCTTCGCCATGGATATGATCACCGGCATTCATGAACCAGACATACTCACCCGTAGCAGCATTCAAACCTTTGTTCATGGCATCGTAAATTCCACGGTCCGGTTCACTGATCCAGAAATCGATTTGATCACTGTATTTTTTAATAATATCTAACGTCTGATCTTTCGATCCGCCATCGATGATGATGTATTCCAATTGTGCGGAGTGCTGTTTCAAAACACTTTTGATGGTGCCTTCCAACAACTCTCCCCCATTGTAAACAATGGTGATGACAGAAACTACCGGTGGTTGTTTCTGTGTTGCTGTTCCCAATATCCTTTTCCCTCCTTGCATTAAATTTTTATGGCTAAATAGACTAAGATTTGATTGTAAGGTTTGCGTTAGCGATTGAGTCCCGAAGTCTCTGGATCTGAGCTATTTCCGCTTTTTCTGCGGGAAAGCGAGTGGCGAAAGCCCGACCCGCAGGGGAACGCCCATATTATTATCTTACTACTCATCAATATAAATATAATTAGGCTGCTCTAAGATTTATTCTTAATTAAGTGATGTAACATTATCATCAGAAGGATAAAATAAAACTTTTGGGCGTTCCCTGCGGGCCGGGCTTTCGCCACTCGCTTCCCGAAACAAACATTATTACACCATTCAACTGAAATGTCGGGAGAGCTCAGGATCCCGAGACTTCGGGACTCAATCCCTAACGCGAAGAGAAATCTTCTACCTGAATGTTCTATAGTATAATAACCGCAAGTTCTTTCATTATATTGAGAATACCAATTCGTAACCTTTTCATACAAAAAAAACCTGTGTGCCTGATTATGAAGCTTATCAATAAAAAAAAGTCATATTAGCCTTATACCACCCTGCGTTTTTAGACCTGATTATTTTAAAGTGTGATTATTTTTAGTAAAATTGGAGCTTGTTTTTACATGATTCTGATAAAATATGAAGAGAATTGCGGTTTTAACGTCAGGGGGAGATGCCCCTGGAATGAATGCTTGTATTAGAGGAGCGGTACGTGCGGGACTATATTATGGGATGGAAGTATACGGGATCGTTCGTGGATACGACGGCATGATCAACGACAATTTCATTGAAATGGACGACCGTTCGGTCAGCAACATTATACAAAAAGGTGGTACGATACTGAAATCAGCCAGAAGTGATGAATTCAGAACTAAAGAAGGACGTGCCAAGGCTTATGAGAATATCAAGAAGCACGGTATAGACGGATTGGTAGTCATTGGAGGAAACGGGACTTTTACAGGTGCCGGTCTCTTCTACGATGAATTTAAAATCCCTTGTGTAGGTGCTCCGGGTACTATCGATAACGATTTGTACGGCACAGATTTCACGATTGGATACGACACAGCGGTTAACACCTGTTTAGCGGCTATCGACAAGATCAGAGATACCGCTGATGCACACGAACGTTGTTTCTTCATCGAAGTCATGGGAAGAGACACAGGATACATTGCCGTTCGTTCAGCAATTGCAGGTGGAGCTGAAATGGCGATCCTTCCGGAAGAGCACACAGACATCGAAGACATCATCAAGCGTTTGAAGTACGGAACCAGTGATTCGAAAGCTTCGCACATCATCATTGTTGCTGAAGGTGAAAAATCAGGTCGTGCGTCTGACATCGCCAATGAAGTAAAAGAGAGAATTCCTGCTTTGGATGTTAAAGTAACCATTTTGGGTCACGTACAACGCGGTGGTGCTCCCACTGCAGCAGACAGAGTATTGGCAAGCCGCTTAGGACTGGCTGCTGTAGAAGGTTTGTGGAACGGTCAGACAAATGTGATGGCAGGTATCATCAACCGTAACTTAATCTACACTCCTTTTCAGGAAACCATCACTAAGAAAAAACCGATCAAAGATGAATTGACACGCATCATTGAAGTGTTGAACGGTAGAAAATACCAGGAATAGTATTTCTTAAATCAGCTGAATAACAAAAAAGAGTGAAGAGGTTCTTCACCCTTTTTTTGTTTAATTTTTTTTACAAAATTTAAAGGCTTCCTTCCAAATTTTTTGCAAGATATTCTAGTATATCCTTTTGTCCTTCCGGATGAAACCATTTGATTGTACCATCTTTCTTCAGCCAGGTCATTTGACGCTTGGCATACTGACGGGAATGTTGTTTTAATTTTTCGATCATCTCGTCCCTGCTGTAAGCATTTTCCATGAACTCGAAAATTTCTTTATAGCCAACCGTCTGCAAGGCATTCAAGGCACGATAAGGATACAATGCTTTTGCTTCTTCTTCCAAACCTTGATTTAACATGGTATCCATGCGCTTGTTGATACGATCGTATAACTCATCTCTGTCACGTTCTAAACCAATATGAATAACCTTAAACGGCCGCTGTTTCGGCTCTCCGGTATGAAAATCAGAAAATGCTTTTCCGGTATGCCGAATGACTTCTAAGGCACGCTGTACACGACGAGGATTTCCGCGATCTACTTTATCGTAATACAGAGGATCTTTTTCGTGCAATTCCTGAAGTAAAAAATCCAACCCTTTTTCCTGTAATTCTTTTGTTAATCCTTCCCTAATCTTATCCGGAATTTCCGGCATGTCATCCAAACCATTCAATACTGCATTTGCATATAGCCCCGAACCACCTGCCATGATCACAACATCATGTACCTTAAACAATTCTTCCAGCAAACTGATCGCTTCTTTCTCAAATTGCGCGGCGTCGTAAACAGGTCGATCGTGAATAGATACATGGTCAATGAAAAAATGTTTCACCCCTTGCATTTCTTCTTGCGAAGGTTTGGCCGTACCGATTGCCATTTCCCTAAATACTTGTCTGGAATCTGCGGAAAGAATGACCGTATCATACCTCTTAGCCAGTTCTATCGCCAGAGCGGTCTTGCCTACTGCTGTAGGTCCTGATATGACAAGGAGAAAATGTGACACGTTTACAAAACTATGCTTTTTGCTAAATTCGAATTTTTAAGATACAGCTTCAATCGATCAATCTATCGTTTGGCATCTAAGTAAACACTGATATCGCTATAAATGCTCAACAGCACTTTCTCTTCGTTCTGCCAATTGACTTCTCTTGCTGCGATGGGTAAATTAGCTTTCCATTCTTCTAATTTGCCAGGTGTATCAAAAGCATTGCGAATGGTATTGGCAATGTCCTTCGGATCATGCGAGGGCACGAATGTCCCAATATTATACTTCAGAATCATTTTCTCCACTTCCTGCAAACGGGCTGCGATCACAGGCACACCGGCATGCACATAGTCAAACAATTTATTAGGGAGGCTGTAAATGTAATTATCGCTGATCGGCTTATCCAATGTAAAGCCCAAGTGCGCGTGTCTAGTGTATTGTTGAAGTTCCTGAAAAGGAACTTTGCCGGTAAAAACTATTTTATCCTCTAACCTCAACTCCTTCACTTTTTCTTTCAATACATCCAACACATCTCCACTTCCTACAAAATATAAAATGTAAGAATCATCAAGGTATTGCATGGCCTCTGTCAATTCTTCTGTTCCCCGGTGAATGTTGATACCAATACCTTGATACATCAATATTTTTTTACCGGCAGGAAATTGAATGGTAAGGTCTTCTTTCGAAACGATTGGATTATATACCGGAACATTCTTTACTACTTTTACCGGAACATGGTATTCCTCTTCAAACAGTTTTTGCTTCGCATGATTATCGGTATAAATGTAAGTCAGTTTTGGAAAAATATTCTTTTCAATGGTTTTCCAAATCTTCTGTACCCTCGGTCTTTTAAGCAATTCCGGCATGCCGGTAAAATACTCGTGGTTATCATAAGCCAAAGGAATACCTCTTAGTTTTGACACCAGATAATTCGGCAGCAAAGTATCTAAATCATTGGCCAAAAGAATATCTGCTTTGCAGAAGAGCAAAAAGAAAAACAAACGGATATTATAAGCCGCATAAAACAATGGACCCTTTTCAAACCAAAGGACAAAACGTTTTGTTTTATAGGCTCTGGGAGTAAGAGCTAAACTGTTTTTTAATTTTCTACCCACCACAAATACATCATAACCATGGTTATGAAGTGAGTTACATACTTTATGCACCCTTTGATCGGTGAAGAGATCAGTGGTAACGGAAACCAGAATACGTTTTTTCTTCATCTCTTTAGCCATCGCATAAAAAAGGGTAAACGATTCTTCACTATACTTTGATAGATTTCCTTTTTAGCTCCAAATCCACTATAAAATCTGGCCACATGCACATCATTGGAACCGGAAAAATTAATTGTAAATCCGCTCGCCGAATACTTTTGAATAAACTGATCAAACAAGAAGAACATTGCTCTGGCTTGTTTTCCTATTTCATCTGTTGCAGAAAAAAGAAATATTCTTTCTTTGTCACATATTGCAAAATGAGCTGCTGCCATCATGCGCCCTTCCTTATTGTATACAGCCCACTTCTCTAATTTACTTCTTTCCTTCAACGTTTGAATTAATTTCATCAAAACAATATCACTCTCCTTTTTAAAATTGGATAATGTGGCACCTTTATTCAATTCAAACATATCGATTGCTTGCGAATCATCAAACTCATTCGTAATAATCAAATCTGAAGGACACTTTTTAATATTCCGCTTTGTATTGTATGCGTAAGATTTAAACAGTTCTTCGTATGACTTGTCCAAAGTGAGTTTGTAGTTTGTATTATTAGATGCGTTGAACTGGCTTACATCCGGATGAAAGAAAGTATTCAACTTCATTTCCAAATAAGAATAGCGAGAAGGAATCGCATTTAATATTCCGGCAGCATCACTTTCACTTCTAAAAAAAGGACCTAATTGCTGTGAAAAAAATGGTTGAAAAAGATAAAGAATACCCATCTTTTTCTTTGAAGGTAATGGCATCACTACACTATAATCCTCTTTAATGATTCCAGCCCAGTTGGGACAAACAGCATCTAAAAACCAGGAATAACCATAAATATTTTTATTGATTGATACCGAAATAGAGGCATCCCATTTTTTCTTGTCAATATCTTTATGCTGAAGGAAAATGAACATTTATACAAAATTATGCTTACACCTGTCGAACGATAGATTGCGGTAGCTATAGAGCCGATGTAATCCTATAAAAATAAGCATATTTCATTGAATATAAAGCCCTGAAAACAAATATTGAGGCTATAGTTTTTTATATTTGTTATAAACCCACAATGGAATCCTTCGGTTTACTATGGAAAAGCAACACGGCAAGGAACTAGAGCAGCTCAGGAAAAAAGTAGCGGAGTTGGAAAACAACTTGTTGCATTCTGAATTCATTCACCGCGGTGCGGAAGAAAAGCTCCAACACGCGCTAAAAAACATCAGTTTGCTGGCCATTACCCTGGATAAGGAAGGCTTTATTACATTTTGCAACAATGCCTTCCTGAAAACCACCAACCTTACTAAAAGTCAGGTACTGCACCATAAATGGTCTGAAATTCTTTTACCCAAAGACGAAGAAGACGAGGACTTACAGCAGATCCTCAACACCAATAAGCCATTAAAGATCAACCGCAAATTCATCAACAAAGAGGGTCAGGAAAGAAATGTAAATTTCAATATCCTGATCCGAAATAAAGATGAAGACAAAATCTACGGTTCTACCCTCATTGGTGAAGACGTAACGGAAAGATCGGAAATGATTTCCGCTTTGCGTGAAAGCAATGATCAGTTGCAGGACTTATTTGAAAATGCCAATGACTACATCATCGTATTTCAAACCGATGGAGAAATAGAATTTGTGAACCAGGCTTCTACTAAAGCCTTAAAGTACGAACATTCCACCCTGCACAAACTCAACCTCAAAGACATCCTGCATCCTGATTATGTAGCCTCCACCTTTGAGCACTTGAACAATATCCTGAAAGGAAAACCCGACGATAAGTTTGAAACCATTTTCAGAACCAGCGCCGGAAGAAACATCAATGTAATCGGCAGCGTGAACGTGCGCCGGGAAAAAGGCAAGCCGACTGTTTTCCGTGGTATCTTCCACGACAACACCGAACACCGCCAAGCCGAACAAGCGCAGAACTTATACTATAAAATCTCTACGCTGGCCATCAACAGTAATAACCTGGAAACCCTGCTGGCCAATATCCATCAGGAATTGCGGAACATGATTGCCGTAAATAACTTTCAGGTAGGATTGTACGATAAAGAAGAAAATTCTTTGTACTTCCCTTACTATGTCGATGAATCTGTAGGCCCGGAGCCTGTCAAGCACAAACGTAAAATCGGAAAATGGCTGACAGAGTTTTCTCTTTTTTCAGATAAACCGACTTTACTCTACGAAGAAGATATCCTGCTCTTAGATAAAGAAGGAACCATCGAGATCAAAGGTGTAGCGCCAAAGATCTGGCTGGGAGTGCCGTTGAAATTAGAGAACCGCACCATCGGTGTGATTTGTGTAAAGAGTCACTCTGATCGTAACAAATACCAAAAGCAACATTTGGAATTGCTCGATTTCATTTCCGGACAAATCGCTCTGGTCATTGAAAGAAAAAGGAACGAAGAAAAAATCGTCGAGCAAACCGCACGACTCAATTCCATTTTCGAAAGTAGTTCTCACTTGATCTGGTCAATCAACCGTCAACGCGGATTAACTTCTTTCAACAAGAATTACGCGCGTGCCATCTTTCACAAATACGGCACCTATCCGGAGATTGACAAAGGCATTAGTCCCCCGCAGATCATGATCCTCAGTGATGAAGGCAGCAATGAAACCATCAATGAAAAATACCAGCTGGCCTTTAACGGTATTCCCCAACATTTTGAAACCATAGAGACGACCAAAGATAAAAAAGAAATCTGGCGCGAAGTATACCTCAATCCGATCTTCCTGCCTGATGGACGTATAGAAGAAGTATCCGGTATCTCGCATGACATCACCGAGAAAAAACAATCCGAATTGGTCATTCACGAAAGCGAAGAAAAATTCCGTAACATCTTCGAATCGTTTCAAGACATCTACTACCGTACCAACCTGCACGGCATCATCACCATGATGAGTCCATCAGGTTTCGAACAAAGCGGTTATACCGAAAAAGAAATCATCGGCAAACACATCAGCCGTTTCTACGAATACCCTAAGAAAGTATCTTCTGTGATTCGAGAATTACTCAAAACACAAAAAGTAAAAAACTTCGAAGCCAATCTGGTATTGAAAGACGGTACCGTCATTCAATGTATTTCCAACATGCGTTTGATTTATAACACGAAAGGAAAAGTCATTGCAGTAGATGGTGTAGCACGAGATATTACTTACCTGAAAAAAGCTTCTGAAGAATTATTCAATGCAAAAGAAATTGCAGAGAAATCACTGAAAGTAAAAGAGAGCTTCCTGGCCAACATGAGTCATGAGATCCGTACGCCAATGAACGGTATCATCGGTATGATCGATCTGCTCAACGACACGCCTCTCGACAAACACCAGAAAGTATATGTACAAACAGTGAAACGTTCTTCTGAAACGTTGATGAACATCCTCAATGACATTTTGGATTTATCTAAAATAGAAGCCGGTAAAATGCACATGAAGCTCACGTCTATTGACCTGGAGAGCGTCATTGAAAAATTGCATGCCTTATTTTATCAACAGGCATTTTCCAAGCAAATCGATTTTACCTACGAGGTCGATAAAGACGTTCCTCCCTATATCATGGCCGATGAAACACGTTTGCTGCAGATCATGGCCAACCTGACGTCTAACGCCATTAAGTTTACAGAACAAGGTCACGTGAAGATTCATGCCTCGGTGTTGTCTTCCCGTAAAAAAACAAAAGTCTTTAAAGTAGCGATATCCGATACCGGTATTGGTATTCCAAAAGATAAACTGAACATGTTGTTTGAAGACTTCAGTCAAGTGGATACGACCAGTACCAAAACATACTCCGGTACAGGCTTAGGTCTTGCCATCTCGAAGGAATTGACCAAACTGATGAACGGACAGATTGGAGTAGAAACCAACTTTGGTCAGGGCAG
>JAQBNS010000129.1 GCA_028288405.1 Chitinophagaceae bacterium | reverse complement strand
GGACGAGCTAGGAGCTAGGAGGGACGCAATTGATATCGTCCCTCCTAGCTCCTAGCTCGTCCCTATATTGAGGGTATAAAAAAAGGTCTTCCGTTTTTCAACGGAAGACCTTTTAAACGAATTAGCTTTTGACTAGAAGTTGTAACCTAGACGGAAAGCAGGAACTACGAATGGAGTCAAAGCAAAATCAGAAGTTTTGTCAACGCCATTGTTAGTACCAGGACCAGATTGTTTGATTACGCCATAAGTATCATAGCTGATACCAAGACCAAGTTCAGCTCCAAGGTATACTTTTGGAATGAAGTAGTAGTCAAAACCAGTTACAGCTCTCAAACCGAAACCAAAAGCGCTTTGCTTAGCAGTATAAGTATCTGTTCCGTCGTTGTAAGAAGCTTTAGCACCTGCAAGACCGATTAATAAATCAGCACCTGCGTAAGTAGATAGTCTTTCAGCACCAGAGAAGTGTTTCTCGTAACCAAGAGCTAATGCAAAACCATTTCTGCTGATTTTGCCTTTAGTAGCATCACCACCACCGTTTTCACCTTTAGCTGTTCTTGAAGCAGTGATGAAACCTAATTGTACTCTGATCGCAGAGTTATCAGAAAGGAAATAACGACCTTTCAACATTGGAGATACGTTTGTTTTCAAATCACCAAAACTTTGAGCACTACCAGCAGCAGTCGGAAGAGCCATGATACCAGAAGTATCCAAACCGTTAGAAAGGTTTTGCAAGAATGGATCGTTCAAGTTGAAAGAACCACCACCGATTACGTTTGGAGATACCTGCAATTCGATCAATAAATTACCAGCAACCGGTTTAGTGAATGTACCTTTGTCATTTTTAATTTGAGCATTAACTTCAGTTGCCAAAAGAGTAGCGGCAGCAACTGTCAATGAAAGGATAATTTTTTTCATAATAGAGTTTGTTTAGTTTTTAAAAAAGAGTTTGTGAACTAAAATTAACGCTGCAAGTATATGCATGCATTTGATCACATCCAATCTTTTTTTATACTTTTTTTCAGAAAAGGCCTTAAAACCTACATTAGATAATATTGCATAGGATTATTTAACGATTTGCTTTCTTTTCCTTCATTACTTGTTCAATCGCAAAAAACTCGTCCCTATATTTAGCTGCTGCAGAGAAGTTTAAGTCTTTTGCCGCATTGTCCATGTCGCTTTTTGCCTTATTCAAAAGCTTTTCTAATTCCGGAATAGACAGGTAGGCAACAATAGGGTCCGCCACTTTCGATGGCATATCCAGGTCTGAAACTCCATAATTATTACCTGCGTTATTGGCGTTGACCACACGCGTCTGACCCATGATTTCCTCTTTGGTTTTAGTTACCGTCAAAGGAGTAATGCCGTGTTTTTCATTGTAGGCAATCTGTATGCTTCGTCTTCTATTGGTTTCGCTAATGGCTTCTTCCATAGAATCGGTCATCTTATCCGCATACATGATCACTTTACCATTGCTGTTACGTGCCGCACGGCCAATGGTCTGTACCAATGAACGCACATTTCGTAAGAAGCCTTCTTTATCTGCATCAAGGATAGCGACTAGAGAGACCTCCGGTAAATCCAATCCTTCCCTTAGTAAATTGACACCGACCAACACATCAAATACGCCTAGTCTCAATTCTCTAAGAATCTCTACACGTTCTAATGTTTTTATTTCAGAGTGTATGTAACGCGTCTTAATATTAAGACGGTCAAGGTATCTTGATAATTCTTCTGCCATGCGTTTGGTCAACGTAGTAACCAATACCCGATCACCCATTTCTATACGCTGATGAATTTCATCGAGCAGATTATCCAATTGATTTAGGCTTGGGCGCACCACAATCTCAGGATCGAGCAAGCCGGTAGGGCGAATCACTTGTTCTACCACCACACCTTCTGTACGTTTCATTTCATAATCAGCAGGGGTAGCACTCACGAATACCACTTGAGGAATCATTCCTTCAAATTCACTGAAGGTAAGCGGTCGGTTATCCAGCGCCGATGGCAAACGAAAACCGTAATCTACCAGGTTTACTTTTCTGGAGCGATCTCCACCCCACATGGCTTTCACTTGAGGTATGGTCACGTGACTTTCATCAATCACCATCAGGTAATCGTCCGGAAGATAATCCAATAAACAGAAAGGCCGATCGCCCGGTTTTCTTTGATCAAAGTATCTGGAGTAATTTTCTATACCAGAGCAATAGCCCAGTTCACGCATCATCTCGAGGTCATACTCCGTGCGTTCTTTGATTCTTTTGGATTCCAGAAAACGTCCTTCGCCTTCGAACAAATTCATTTGCTTGACCAGGTCATCTTGTATTTGAAAAATGGATCGCTCCATGGAATCTTTACCTGTCACGAAAATGTTGGCAGGAAACAATACCATGTGTGGCTCGTCTGACAATTTTCTTCCGCTATTGGGATCAATGGTTTGCACCTGCTCCACTTCATCTCCCCACAATACAATGCGGTAAGCAAAATCAGCATAGGCCGGGAAGATATCGATGGTGTCGCCTTTTACTCTGAATGTACCTCTTGTCAACTCCACAGCGGTGCGGTTGTACAAGATTTGAACAAAACTATACAGGAGTTGATTGCGAGAGACCGTCTCTCCTTTTTTAACATTGACAATGCTGTTTCTAAACTCGTCCGGATTACCAATACCATAGATGCAAGAAACGGATGCGACCACAATCACGTCCCGCCTGCCCGACATCAGTGCAGAAGTTGCTCTAAGCCTTAATTTTTCAATTTCCTGGTTGATGGAAAGATCTTTTTCAATGTAAACGTTGGAGGCGGGGATATATGCTTCCGGTTGGTAGTAATCATAATAAGAGATGAAATACTCCACCAGATTTTCAGGAAAAAAATTCTTGAGTTCGCCGTATAACTGCGCCGCCAATGTTTTATTATGGCTCAGGACCAGGGTTGGTTTTCCTGTTTGCTGAATGACATTCGCCATGGTAAATGTTTTACCAGATCCCGTCACACCTAATAGTACTTGCGCTTCATCACCCCGGTTGACACCAGTGACCAATTCACGTATAGCCTGAGGCTGGTCTCCTGTTGGTTTATAAGGAGAAACTAAATTGAATTCATGCATGTTGATTCTTGCAGTTAAGAGTTCCAGATTTCCCAGGCTTTCTCAGCCTGTAGAATGAGCATATCCAAGCCGTTCTTCACCTTGGCGCCTTGTTGTAACCCTTTTTTCATGAATAAAGTTTCCGAAGGATTATATACAAGATCATATAATCGATGCTCTTGTCCAATCGCCTGATAAGGAATTGGAGGACATTGATCGATGTTCGGAGACATACCCAGTGGAGTTGTATTGATAATCAGTAAATGTTCAGCAATCAACTCAGCCGTCAGGTTTTCATAACCCAATGTACAACCGGAAGCCTTTCGTGAAACATAACGGTAATCTATACCCATGTCTTGCAGTGCAACAATGACAGCCTTAGAAGCCCCACCTGTTCCTAATACCAGGGCTTTCTTGGGTTTAGTATCGCTTAAAAAATCTTCCAGGGAATTTTTGAATCCATAATAATCGGAATTGTAACCCGTATAAGTACCGTCCGGTTCTTTCTTAATCACATTGACAGCGCCTATCGCTTTCGCTTTATCATTCAAACTATCCAGAAAAGGAATGACTTCTTGCTTATAAGGAATGGTAACGTTCAATCCTTTTAAATTCGAAATGCTATTCATCCAGGTTTTGAAGTCCTGCAACGATTTCAATTCATAGAGCTCATAATGTGCATCTGTGATGGATGCCTTTTCAAATTTTTCCGAAAAATATTTCTTGGAAAACGAGTGACTCAACGGATAACCAATCAGGCCGAATTGTTTCATGGTATACTTCGTTTAACACTAGTTTGTGCTTTTGCGTGAAGCAATGGCTTGGATAATCACTGGCAGTATAGAAACGAAAACAATGCCTAGAGCCAGAGCACTAAGGTTCTTTTTTACAAAAGGTAAATCACCCACGAAATAACCTAATGTTACAAATGAAACCACCCATACCACTGCACCGATGACATTAAAGATTACAAATCTCGAATAATTCATAGAACCAACGCCGGCAATGAATGGAGCAAATGTACGTATGATAGGAACAAAGCGTGCGAGGATGATTGCTTTGCCTCCGTGTTTTTCATAGAACGCTTGTGTTTTCAATAAGTGTTCTTTTTTTAGAAAACGGTATTCACGTGCAAAAACTTTCGGACCAAAGTATTTCCCAACCAGGTAATTGACGCCGTCTCCAAGAATAGCAGCTACTATGAGCAAAACAGTCAGAAGATAGGGATCTAGTCCATCGGGTCTTGCGGCTATAGCGCCGGCAGTAAACAGCAAAGAGTCACCAGGTAGAAAAGGTGTGACTACAAGACCGGTCTCTGCAAAGATGATGAGGAATAAAATGAGGTAAGTTAATGCACCGTAATTGGAAACAAAGAAATCCAAGTGTTTATCCAAATGCAGAAACAAATCAATAAAGTATTTCAGGAATTCCATGCGGCTTATTTATCAAGAAAGTAATCAAACGTATCGCTTCGAATGCCTAAGCGTAGCGTTTCCACTGGAATGACTTCATGTGGTGCAATGTTACCTAAGTTAACATTAGAACCCAACAGCTTGATAAACCATACTTGTTGATCGCGTTGCGGTGCTTCCCAGATTATTTTTTCAGATGGAATTTGCGTTAGTATTTCTTCTACCAGGCCCGACCTTACTTCACCGGAAGACCTGAACAGTCCTACGTTTCCGCCTTCTCTTGCTTCACCGATTACTTTCCATGCACCGGCATCTAACTCCGATTGCATCAGTTGAATCCATTTGTAAGGAGGAATAATTTTTTCAACGTCCTTTGAACCTACTTCCGATAAAACCGTCACTTGTTTCGCCAATGTGCGGATGTATTCACACTTCTGGTCGTGGTTCATATCTACAGAACCGTCTGAAACTTCTGCAAAGGGCATATCAAATTTGTCTAATATCTTGCGGTATTCTTCAAACTGATTGCGTACAATAAATGCTTCAAACAGCGTTCCTCCGAAATAAGTAGGAATGCCCGCTGCTTTATAGACAGCAAGTTTTTCTTTCAACTTAGGGGTAACGTAGGAAGTAGCCCATCCTAACTTTACAATATCAATATAATCGCTTGCTACATCCAGGAGATCTTCTACTTCACGAATACTCAATCCTTTATCCATCACCATGGTGAAACCGTCTTGTCTTGGCTTCAATGTGCGTGATGGAATTTGTGTTAACTTAAAATTGTCGTACATGCACGCTATTTTCTATACTGATCAATAATTTTATATAAACCCTTTTGTGTTTCTAGTCTCGGAAAGAATTCGAAAAGGATGTGATGCATTTCAAAGTCCAAAATTAACGCATTTTCTAAATAAGTAAAGGCTTCTTTGTATTTACCTGCACTAATAAGATAGACAACTGCTCTATAATACAGCTCCGCTTCTTCTGGAAGCTCCTCTATTCCTGCCATGACAAGATCATAGGCCTCTGCAAAATTCCCCATTTCATAATGGACAAAACTCCAATTTTTCCAGATTTCAGGATTTGTAGGGTCCAACACACAGGCTTCCTGGTAAGCCTCGATACTGGAGGTCACATTACCTGTTCTATACTCCGCATCTGCCTTAGCCAGCCAATAAGAGGGATTATAATGATCCAATTTAATGGCTTTACCGTAGAAATGAATCGCTTCATAAGGCTTGTCCTGAGCCTCCAGACAACGACCTATGCCATAGTAGGCCTCGTCGTAAAATACATTGATCTTAGACGCTTTTCGGTAAAACTCTATTGCTTTGCCATACTTGGCCAGACGTTCCATACAGAAAGCAATACTGTAATAAATATCCGGACCAGGTCCTTCCAGGCTCAACGTTTTATTGAAATGCTCTAAGGCCTGTTCATAATTCTCCTCAAACACATACAGTTCGCCTAAGTTAAAATGAGCAGGTGCAAAATTATCATTGATGGCGATAGCAAATTCATACGCATCTTTTGCTTTGCTATTATTCTCCAGTTTCAGGTAAGCGATACCCAAGCAAAACCAGGCATCACAAGAATAAGGATCTTTATCGATGATGGTCTGAAAAAGCTCAATCGCTTCTTCCTGGCGATCCAGGATTTCCAGACAATAGGACAAATCATATATGGCTTCTTCAATAGAGGAATCAATAGCCAACGCTTTTTGGTAATAAGACACGGCATCGTCAAACTTGCCCCAATCCTGAAGGATACCAGCCAAAGCGACATATAAATCCGCCTGGTCTTCTGAGTCTGCTAATAAAAGTTTTTCGCTGATGTATTGTTCTGCTTCTTCGTATTGCTCCTGCAAACTTAAGTATTGAACGCGCAATAGAATAGTCTCCAAATCATTCGGTTGGTAAAGCTCTACTTTATCGATCAATTCCTCTGCTTTATCATAATATCCTTTGCTTAACAGCGCAGTTGCTTTAAGCACCATCATTTCAGAAGAGAATGGATGTTGTTCAAAACCTATGGTAGCAGCTTTAAGTGCTTTATTGATTTTAGCATGTTCCAAATAAAAATGTACGATGATTTCGTAGATGGATACATCTAAAAAGAGTGGCTCACCTTTCTGAAGACTTTCTTCAAAACCCTTTACAGCCTTCAAATCTTCCTGAGACGTTCTGTTTCTTTTCCCCATAGTGGTAAAACGAATAGCTGAATGAATTGGTTTATCTAAAGCTAATAAAAATAAGCATGTGCTCTATATAGCTTTTACAACAAGTTATGAACAGCTGACTGCTTTTCAAGCTCCTTGCAGACCCATTGAATAGAGTCGTCTATCGTATGAAATTCGTAAGACAAAAGCGCCTTTATCTTGTTATTATCATACTCATGGCTATTCCCTGACAAACGAGCTGTTTCCTTTGTAATCAGAGGCTCAGAACCCGATACCAACGAGCGCAGGTATTCTATCCTCCAAATGAGTTCTTTCATCCATGTACTGGCTAATTTCTCCGGAGGCTTTTTACCAAAAGCTGCAGCTACCTGTTCAAAAAAATACTTATAACTAATCCTTCCTCCATTGAGCACAAAACGTTCGCCGGTTATAGGCTGTTGCATCAGCCTCCTTGTTATCATGCAAACGTCCCTGACATCCACATAGTTAAGTTGACCTTCCGTATAATATTCTCCTCCCTTGAGCACATAGCCAAATAACCTTGTACTGCTTTTTTCCATGTCTCCCGGGCTTAGAATAACAGAGGGATTCAGTACAAAACCATTTAATCCTTCCTCAAAACCTCGGTAAACTTCCAATTCGGCAAGGTATTTTGATTTGGCATAATTGGTATTATTATCCGATTCAACCCATAGGTCGGTCTCATCAATCAAAGGTTTATGGACAGGTCTGCCTAAAGCGGCAATCGAACTGATATGAATAAATTGTTTGACTCCAGAAACGAGTGCTTCATTGATCAAAGTTGCTGTGCCTTCTACGTTGGTTCTGAACATCTCTTTTCTTCGCGATGGGGCGAAAGAAACGACTGCTGCTGTATGTATAACCCGGTCAATCCCTTCCAATGCATTGCCCAGTGCATAAGAATCAAACAGACTTCCCGAGCACCACTCGATTTTTTCTTTTATCTCCTGAGGAATCAAACTTAGATCTGCACCTGGTCTTATATAGCCTTTCACCGCATGGCCTTCGCCAATAAGGCTTGTGGCCAGTTGGCTTCCTAACGATCCATTGCAACCGGTAATTAAAATCATGAGACCAACGAGTTGTTTAATAATGGCAATGCCATGGCCTTTTTATAGTATTCTTCTTTTACAGCTTTCTGCAATACTGAAATATGTCTTTCACCATGACAATCTGTACCAATGAAATCAACCCTTCCTGTATCGATCAACTTGCGGGCGATCTTTCTTACCATGGGAGAATAATATCCTGTGCAAGACGATAAGTTCAGCTGAAACAACAATCCTTTATCATGTAATTCACAGTACCTGTCCCAATCGTCATGTAAGTAAATATAGCGTTCCGGATGCGCCAGTATAGGTTTAAAGCCTGAAGCCTGAAGTAAAAAAATGGCTTCGTCCAAATAAGGAGAGGGATACATGAAAGAAGTTTCCATGAGTATATGATTACCACCGAAAGGCAGTAATTTACTTTTGTCGTTCTTCAGCATGTCCATGAATACTTCATCTAAAAAGTATTCCGCTGATGCTTCCAAATTTATCTTTATTCCCTTTTCAGCTGCATAAGCCCGCACTTCATCTCTTTTCTTAATGATCAGTGCGGCATCGTTATTATATACTCCACCCATCACATGAGGAGTGGTAATGAGTGTTTCATAGCCCAGGGCTACTAAATCTTTAATGGTCTGTAATGATTGTTCTAAATCCTCTACCCCGTCATCGATGCCGGGAAGCAAATGGGAATGCATGTCAACCTTTAATCCAGGTACAACTACTTGTGCCTTCTTATTAAACAGGTCAGAGAATATCTTTATCATTTAATTTTCAATACCTTTTTCAGCCAATCCACAAAAGTCTTACCTGCAGTTTCTTTTTTGCCGTTTTCATAATACCCATATCCGTAGCCATATCCGTAGCCATAGGTATGAACATTTTGAACAGCGTTAACGATAACACCCATCTGTTTAAAGTTTGCCGTTTGAACAAGTTTATTCAGGTTAGCCTTAAACGATCTCTTCGAATAGTTGATGCGGAGTACGTATAACGCAACATCCACATGTTTCATGATTAGAATACCATCCGTTACCAATCCTACCGGAGGAGAATCGATGAACACTATATCATATGTTTCGTGAAGTTTGTCAACCAACATCTTAAACTCGTCACGCATAATAAGCTCTGATGGATTGGGAGGTGTAGGACCAGAGGGAATGAAATCGAGATTAGGCATGCTCGTGTTTTTTATACATTCACTGAGCTCATGTTTACCAATCAATAAGGTACTCATTCCTTTGTCATTGCTTACATCAAAAGACAAATGCACCTTTGGTTTGCGCATGTCCAGATCTAACAAAACAACTTTTAACCCTGACTGTGACAATATACCGGCAAGGTTCACAGCAACAAATGTTTTACCTTCTCCACTAATTGTAGAGGTGATAGAAATTGTTTTATGACGACCTTTGGTAGAAACCATAAAATCCAAACTTGTTCTTATCGATCGAAGGGCTTCACTAATCTGGGACTTTGGATTTTGATCTACAACAAGTCTGGAAATATCCATCCTTTCCTTTTTGTACTCTGGTATTCCGCCCAGGACTGGTAAGGGAAGACCCGCCTCTATTTCTTTCAGAGAACTCAAGGAAGAGTCCAGTAAATAACTCACCAAAACAAGGATAAGGCTGAGAAGCAATCCAAACCCGATGGCAAATGAATAAGCCATTTTTGATTGAGGAAAAACGGGAACAGGAGATAAAGAGGCCTGTGACAGGATTACAAAATTAGGAATGGCCCCTGCTCTTGCGATCTCAAATTCTGTTTCTTTCTCGAGCAAAAGCAAATAGAATTTTTCATAAATATCATAATGTCTCTTTAATCTTGCCAACTCCGTTTCTTTAGTTGGCAAATCAACAATCTGACTTTCCAATTTGAATATGGCGGAATTGATTTCAAATATTTCCTTTTGCAAGACATGCTTGTTCTGGCTTAATTGATTAAGAACAGACAACTTGGAATTATTAAGCATGTTCTGCTTGCGTCGAAATACGTAGGTATCGGAACTTTGAGAGCTTTTTATTCTCAACATATCCATCCTTAAATCGTTATACTCTTGCAAAGACTTAATCAACTGTGGATCCTGAATACCGACAAGAGCTGGAAAAAAAGATTCCAATTCATGTCCTTTATCGATTGATTCCTCTAAATCTTTGAAGACGTACAACTGTCTCATCAGAGCTGTTTTTTCTTTTTCAAACTCATCGATCTTAGTGTATACTCTTTCGTACAATGTTTTGAGTTCACCGCTTTTGTTTTCTTTTAAAAAGCTTTCTAAATCCTGTTCCGCTTCCAACAAATTGGATTCGGTTTTACTCAGAGACAACTTTAAAAAGTCTAGCGTTTTTTCGTGTTTGGATGTTTTTAACTCAATGGTTTTCTCTAAATAAACCGAGTCAATAAGGTTCACAATGTAGGCCGCTTTGTTTTTGTTATAGTCCTTAAATCCTACAGAAATTATTCTCGCCTCTATGTTATCTATTTCCACCGTGAGGTTTTGAGAGATATATCCTTCAATGAATTGTGGGCTGTACACTATACAGAAAAAATCTTTATTGAGTGTTTCAGTCTGGAGGAAAGGTGTTTTATTGATTTTAAAAACCAATCCTTCCGTTGTAATCATGTTGCCAAATTTGGCATTGCCTTGTATGGTTTCTCCTTTCCAAGGATAGGAATATTTATAATTATCTTCTGAAGGTGATTCTATAGTGATGTTGATTCTTTGATTGATCAAAGAGGGATCAATGACTGTATACTTCAATTCGAAAGGATTCGTTTGAAAACGTTCTTCAAACAGAATATCTCCCAAAGCGAAATAACCTATTTCTAAATTAGCTCTTGAGTTAATCTCTTTCAGTACCAAAGGAGATTTAATAAACTCCACTTCGCCGGCTACTTTAGATGCTGAAGAATATTCTTCCAGAGACGGATCTACCTTGGACAAACCTACCGCTGTTGCTTCACTGTTAAGATCTAATTTAAGTTGTGATTTCGATTCAAACAGTGGCTTTGTGTACCGAATAAAAAAGTACGCGCCCAAAATTGAACAAATGAGGATAAGCACTATCCAAATCAAATTTTTACGAAAGACAACAATTAAACGGGTGATGTCAAACTCTTGCGAGAACACATCTGAAGAATCAGACGGATTGGGTAAACCCTGAGAAGAAAGATGATTAGGGAAATCACTCATGTTATTGTCTATTGATCAATACCAATAATGTAAGTAAGCTAACTGCCAAACTGACTGTAGGTAAAATATCAGTCATGGTTTCACGGAACACTCGTTTGATAGGTTCAATGTAAATGATATCACCCGGAAGTAATTTGTGTTGAGCGGTTCTCATGCCTTCAATCGTGGAAAGATTTATCACCTGTACATCCGGATTATTTGACAAATTACCTCTTAAGAGGCGGATACGGTCTGAGTGCATATCCGTAGTAAATCCGCCATACAAAGCCATTGCTTCGACTAGATTCACCTCCTCATTCTCCAATTTAATTACTTTAGCACCCAGCGGTCCTATGACAATTACTCTTTTATTTACGATGCGTGTTTTTACATAGGCATCTTTATAAAAAGCATTGTAGCGTACAGACAATAAACTGTCTACAGTACCAATAGATAAGCCGTCCAACTCCACTCTTCCAACCATTGGTAAAAAAACAGATCCGTCTTTTTGCACAAAATACTGTTCTGTTTTAGTCAATGCCATTGAACTAACATTTTGAGCTGCCATTAAGTATTCCTGATCAGGATCAATGATTCGTTCACCCTTGCTTGAATATACATTTAGCTCAATGATATCATTTTTACGAACTGTAAATATAGGATTGCCTTCTTTGAGCAAAGCTTGAATAGAGTCATTCATAAAACCTTTATCGGTTCTAAAAAGCCTGTATTCATTTCTTACACATCCGGAAAAGAGTAATGCTATTTGTAAAATCCCGCAAAAGAAAAAAATTGGTCTCGTAAATCTCATTGGTTAAAATACTAAATCATTGACAATATCTTTCAAGTAAGGCAACTCGGCATCTTTTTCAGATAGAATAGGATGACTTGTACCCCAATCAATTCCTAAAGCCGGGTCATTCCAACGTATCCCGCCATCAGAATCTTTATTGTATAAATTGGTACATTTGTACATCACAGAACTTTCGGTTAGTGTGACAAATCCATGGGCAAAACCTACGGGTACATAAACCATGTTTCGTTTATCCGAATCAAGAGGAATTAGTAAGTGTTTGCCGAATGAATCAGAATTTTTGCGTAGATCCACTACCACATCAATAATGCTTCCACTAAGCACTCTCACCAACTTCCCTTGAGCAAATGGTGCCTTTTGAAAATGCAACCCTCTTAATACGCCTTTGGCAGAAAAGGACTGGTTATCTTGTACAAACTGGTAAGGTAAACCTGCAGAACGAAATGCATTTTCATTGAATGCTTCGAAAAAGAAACCTCTGGAGTCCTCAAAGACCTTTGGTGTGATTTCAAATACCCCCTGAATACTTAATTCCTTTATTTCCATCTTTACTGTTTACAGTCAAATATAAGTATTATTTGTGATTTCGATTCATAAATAACGTATATATCTATCACTTTTACATAGGTTTGACCGAGTGACCAGGCCTTTCTCTTTGGCCCTCACTAAGAATGAAAAAGTGAAAAAAATACGTTAAGTTTGTCCTGTCTTCTGAACATCCAAATCTAACTGCACCTATGGCTAAAGGCTTTCTTCACTTGCACATGACAGTGGTCATTCTTTTTATGCTCTTCTTCGGGTATAAACTAATTCTTTTGTTCGCCAACAAAAAAGCTTCGCTTGCTGCTTTTCGTCAAAAGACGAAAGTAGTGGACATGATTCTGGGAAGCCTGATTCTATTGACCGGAGGGTACCTCTTGTATGCCTTGCATACCTTTGAAACTTATCTTGTAGGCAAACTCATTTTAACCTTAGTGGCTATTCCATTGGGAATTATCAGCATGAAAAAAGAGAACAAACTATTGGGCTTATTAACCATGGCCATCTTTGTCTACAATTTTGGCGTTGCAGAAACCCATAGTCTTACCTTCAAAAGAGAGAAAATAGTCATACAACCTGAAGCGATTGCCCCGGATACAACCGCTGTACCAGCTGAAACTCCGGCCAGCGCCATATTGAATCAAAATGAGGAAGCAGCCCTTAAAAATGGCAAGGCGATCTTTACTCAAGTTTGCGCGGCATGCCATGGACAAGACGGCAAGTTGGGCGTAGGCGGAGCAAAAGACTTAAGTCTAAGCAAACTTCCACATGTGGAAGTCGTACAGGTAATTGCTAAGGGCAAGGGACTCATGCAACCTTATGAGGGTGTGTTGAGTGAGCAGGAAATAGAGGCTGTAGCTAACTACGCAGAAGGGTTAAGATCCAAGTAATGACTGAAAAAAAAGACCTCTCATTTTATAAAGACAAAGCCATCTTAGTCTCTGTATACGGCAATCAAACACCGGAATGGAGAATGAAAGATGAATTGGATGAACTGGCTTTTCTTGCTGAAACGGCCGGCTATGCCACGATTAAAACATTCACACAAAAGATACAACGACCTGATTCAAGAACGTTTGTAGGCAAAGGTAAACTCGAGGAGATTCGTCTTTTTCTGGAAGAATACCCGGCAGAAACGGTCATCTTTGACGATGACCTTTCCCCTTCTCAAATGCGGAACATCGAAAACGAGTTGAAGAAAACGGTCTATGACAGAAGCTTGCTCATCCTTACCATTTTCCTTCTAAGGGCAAAAACTGCACAAGCTAAAACACAGGTAGAACTGGCAAGGTATGAATATTTATTGCCACGATTAACCAATATGTGGACTCACTTAGAGCGACAGCGGGGAGCGACAGGTACCAGGGGAGGATCCGGTGAAAAAGAAATAGAAACCGATCGACGGAACATCAAGGCTCGGATTACCTTGTTGAAAGAACAACTGTTGAAAATAGATAAGCAAGCACAAACGCAACGCAAGGCCCGCGCCGAATCTATTCGTATTTCACTCGTAGGCTATACCAATGCAGGGAAGTCAACGGTTATGAATTTGCTTTCCAAAGCCGATGTACTGGCAGAAAATAAATTATTTGCTACGCTTGATTCTACTGTTCGCAAGATGGTTTTGGACAATATTCCTTTCCTCATTTCTGACACGGTTGGATTCATTAGAAAATTACCTCATAGTTTGGTAGAAAGTTTTAAGTCTACATTGGATGAAGTAAGAGAAGCAGACCTGTTGATCCACATTGTGGATGTGTCCAACCCTGCTTATGAAGACCATATACATGTGGTGAATAAAACATTGGCAGAAATAGGAGCCGGTGACAAACCCATTTTATTAGTTTTTAATAAAATTGATGCATACCACTATCCCGAGGATGCCGAGCAGCCCTTTGATAAAGAGGCTTTCTGGGAAAATTTCAAGAAGACTTATGCTTCCCAGGCAAAAGCCGTTTTATTCATTTCAGCGAAAGACCATACCAACATCACTGATTTTAGAGAAACCATTACTTCCATTGTAAAAGAGAGGTATAAAGCTATCTACCCTAACTACTTGTATTGAGGCTAAATAATCATTATTTTCGTACCTCAATGGCATCGTAGTTCAATGGATAGAATAGGAGTTTCCTAAACTCTAGATGCAGGTTCGATTCCTGCCGGAGCCACTATACAATGTACAATACATAGTCTTTGTGTTTGCAGTTGTAGCAGTAAGCTGTTACATTTTTGTATTTACCGGTATCAAGCTTTATGCAGAGTCCCTTTCTTCTGAAGATCAGTTTTTCCCCATATGAAAACATCACTATACTTAATTTTTAGTTCATTCATTTTTCTTGTTTTCTCACTGAAAAGTCAGGCGCAAATCAGCACTACATTTTCTTATGCAGATGGCTATAATGCTTGCGGAGAAAGCAATTTGAAAATCACATTAAAAAATGTTTCTGCTACAGACAGTATCCAGATCTTCGCCGAATTTCAGTTGAACAGCACTATGCAAGCTGTAACTTTCAGTACGTCTCAGCCAAGTAACGAAATCTTAATGGCTGTAGTGGGAAATAATCTACAAGTTTTTTTCAAAAAATCACTTAAAGCATCCAACTCTTATGATATCAATGTAAAAATGATATCCTCTAAGCCCTGTGAATTGATTGGTTGCGGGCAATTTTTCTCTACGACTGATAGTTTGACTCTTACTTATAACAGCAGGGATTACCATTTTTACAACAACAATATCCTTTCGTCTCCTTGTCTCACTTACAACGAAACGCTATTTGCCAATAGGGTTACTTCCGCATTTCTTGGAGATACCATCACACGTAAAATAGTTTTGACGAATACCGGTGGAGGTAAATTTGACGGCAATATTCAATTAACAGATGTGTTCGGGGAATTCGTTGACATCCAAACGATCTACAGCACAAACACTGGTTATACACTCACGTCCTCAGGCAAGACTAATGATTCGACGTATCTATTCAAAGGAAAGTTTCCCAACATTCTTCCCGGAGATTCTATCATACTCATTGAAAAAGTCATCGTTACAAAATGTATCAAAGAGGATGAAGGGAAATCTTCTATATTCATTGACTGGAGCTGCAATACTGCTCTCTGCAATAAAGTTGATCCTTATCCTATCATTGCTCAGATACTTAAAAATAAAAAGAAGCCAAACGTAGTGATCACTGCGACACAGGTAGACGAATCCAACTGTTTGGGTTCTAAAACAAAATATATCTATACCGTAAAAAATGTGGGCGCAAGACCTGCCACAGGCTTGAATTTCAGCCTTGCTTCCTACAACTATGATACGTACACATACATCAGCAAAAATTCACTCGCTTTAAAAGATACCAGCGGTTTAGTTTTGTTAAACTCTTCTGCAAGCACATTGTATCCCAATGCCCATGTCATTCCCAAAATACACAACTTCCAACACAGCTGTATCATTGCAGATCCGCTTTATGAATGGGATTTTGGATTTGAATCACTAATGCCCGGAGACTCTTTCTTTGTGGAAGCAGAAGGCCTGCATTGCTGTCCGGGTAGCGATACGAGCAATACGGATCTTTTCTTCGAAACATGGCATCTCGCTGTGAAATATAAAGATGAATGTAAAGAAGAAGAATTTAACGCAGGCAGTACACCGCAATCCAGAAACATTCTTAGTTTTCAGCAATTCTACGAACCGGTAGTGACTGATATGCACGAAGGAGATAGAAGAACTTTTGAAATTTTCAATATCGGTTTTACAACAGACTTTTATCGACTCAACAAAGACAATGCTACCTTTAAAGTACGGATCAAGCTGGATACAGGTCTTGTCTATGTGCCCCATACCATAAAAATGACCTCTACTTATGGTTATACTTTAACACCTCAATCTGAGCAGTTTCTCACCGGTGCAGGCACAGATGGTTATAAGGATGATTTCTTAGAAGCGGTTTTCGACTTACCTGATACATTCAGCTATAACCCTACATTTTTCACACGCTATATGCGGAATTCTTCTGTGGTTTTTGACCTGGATGCTGTGTGTCCTGCGAGAGAGCCCGAATCACGCTTCACACAAGAGTTTTATGTTATACCTGATAACAGTTGTACTCCACTCTGTGAAATCTTGCTGTCAAGCTTTACAACAGCCATCAGCGTGCACTGTCCAGGCTGTGTAACACCAGGTTGGGTAGCGACTTCACACATTGCCACGCGTGTCAATTTGGGAGAAAAAGACAACGATAATAATCGCTTACCAGACAATATGGCGTTTACTTTGGCCGACAGGACTAAAATTAAGGGCAACCGATGCATTCCCGGAGACACGATACGTACGGAGCTCACTGCATACTTTCAGGACGGAGATGGAACCGCCGGTATTGGGAAAAACACGGCACAACTAGAGAATAATAATGGAGCAGATAACTTTAAATTTAAATACACTTACCTGAGGAGTATACTCACTATGGGTAAACTCTTTCAATTGAATCATGTGAAGGTCTTTATCACCGACATTGACCATACCGTCATCACCGGCATAGACAGTCTTGCTCTTCCGTTAAGCTGCGTTACAAAAATACCGGATCCTAACGATTCGCTTTCTACAGCCACATTCTTTTTTGACCTGAGTCTGGATACTTTGTACAAATACGGCATAGATCCTGCCTATGAGTACGACCCGGGAGATGAAATAAAAGTGGTATGCAATTATACCATATTAGAACCTTCTTCTTTCTACTTGAGCAATCCTCCAACTACCAAGGATCCTTGGTTGATTAATGAGAATGCTCCGATCCTTCTTAATAACTTCTCAAATCTGGTATACCTGACAGGCAACAGAAACACGGCAACAAACAGGGTCAGAGTCGATGCAGGAACAGCCTATGGTAAAGATCACAATGTAGTATTGGATAGCACCATGATCTATTGGTGTGAAGGCTACGGAAGTGCTTCTACCATTGTCGGTAAAAAAAGAGAGATCTCTTTTTCACTGCCCAAAGAAGTGCAATGTAAAGAACCGGCGTCTTTCTATGTAACTATTAATCCTTCGGGTGGAATTTTCAGGAATGCCTTTCCTTTCGAATATAGAAATTTTATCAGCGTAGATTCTATACATGCTTTCGTTCCTCCAGGATATAAATTTGTAGACTGGACAATTACAAACACCATACAAAAACCAGACGGGGTTTTAGAATTTGAGCCGTGCACCTATACAGATTCTCTTAAGAACGTAAATGTAAACGGACCATTTATTTCTATTCCTCTACAATCACTCTATTCAAGAGCTACAGATTATGGAACAGATCCTTGCGTAGATCATTTGACATATGGAGACGAAAACATCACAACAACAATAAATTACTATATACAACCAGACTGTGATCTTCCCGAAACAAAAATCACGTATGCTTCTCCGATTTTTTATTACAAAGTAGGGCCGAATCAATTGCAATACGCAGACAAGGCAATGCTTGAAACATGTACCAATAATGTTTGCCAATCTAATGAACTGGTTCCCGAACTCACTAAATTAAATGCCGGTCTAAAAGTCTCTCCTGTTACTAACGAAATACAATTGAGTCAGCAAACTTTTTGTTATCCCATAAACATAGAAGAAAACAAAGGGGAGAATGCCAATTACAGTTTTCTAAAAGTAAAAAGTCTAAATAACAAAGTGAAAGCTGAAAAGCTCACCAATAAAGAGACTCATCAAGTTTACTATCCTGATGCTTTGGGTGTATTTCATTTAGATACGACACTGGCAAAAACAGTTTATCAATATGAATTGTGCTTCTCTAATATATGCGGAAAATTGATTGAAAAAGACACCGTGAGATTAGTATACGGACATGATTGTTTTCAATATCCTGATTCTATTTATTCTAATGTTTGTAAAATTGATTCTATACAGCATTATGTATTCCCTGGAACACTTGATATGACCAGCTTCATCAACGGACCAGCAGAAGTTGAAATGTGCAAGTCTTTCGATGTATCTACTGTGTATCAAATTACTGGTATCGGAGGTATCGACAACATGTTGCTCAATATTCAAAGAGACAGTGCATCTGTACAAGCTGCAGTGATGAGTATCAACGATCAAAGCAACATTGATATATTTTCATCCTTACAACAATCTAGTGGTGTATTTAACCTCAAGCAAAAAATATTAAGTGCAAAACCGGAAGGAGTAAAAGCGGGCGATAAAATTAAAATTACACTGACCTTTACTACAGATTGTCAATATAAAGGAGCTCCTCTTTCGTCACAAGCTATTCTTATCACTTCCGCTTGTGACACGTTGTATGACGACACATTGAAATTTACTCCGCCAACAATGCTTGGTTATCCTAAACCCGATGCAAAAACCATTCAGAGCACTTATGGAGAGTTGAAAAACCTTGGAGGTACAGTCGAGGTAAGCATCAATGCATACAACAGTGCTTCTATCGCTACTCAAAATAAAACACGTGTTACATTGATTCTGCCCCATGGATTTACTTATGCCAACATGGCAACAGGAAATGCGCCTTCACAGATGACAGATACAAGTCTGATATGGGATCTGCCTGCCGGCATACCCGCTACAACAGCAACAACATTCAAACCACAATTGAATTACACGAATCTCACTTGCGATTCCATTACTTTTTACTACTTACTCGGTGACTTGTCTGTTGGTTGTTCCAGTCAGCCTTGCGTTCAGAGAGATACAACTTACGCCTTTAAAGTCCCTGTGAAATGTTACCCTTGCCCGGCTGAAGTCACGTTATCCGAACGTTGTAAAGAATTACCGGTGTTCAATATCATTTCATGGGCGTATCCGATCACCAACTATTGTCCTGACGATCAAAATTTCATCTACAAACTATACTTCTCAAAAACAGGAGATGGAAATTATACTTTATTGGATTCCACGCACAGTAAAACCTATACGCACGATAGCATAGAAGTGTATGATGGTTGCTATTATGTTACGGTTACCGATCTTCAACAAGGGTTAACGACTAAAAGTAATGTTGCCTGCAAATCGACTTGTCGCGAGCAGTTTCAATGTGGCGATTTATTCATCCCCAATTTATTGACACCTAACAAAGATGGCAACAATGATACATTCCAGATTACAGGAGCGTATACGACATTGAAAGTGGAGATTTATAATTCATGGGGAAGTACAGTCTTCAAATCCGACAATTATAAAAATGAATGGGACGCGAAAGGCTTAACAGATGGTGTGTATTATTATGATGTATACATTGACGGTTCTGACCAGAAATGCCTGGGATGGATTCATGTTTTAGGAGGGAAATAGTCTCTTGAAATCATTTAAACACAATTATTTTTCGTCTTACTAAAATTACGTTTTAACACATTAAAGTATTAACTTAGTCTGCAGTAGGTTTTTGTTCGTGCAGAAAATCATAGTTCCGCTAATTATGCATAAAAGATTCTTCCTCTTTTTTATTCCGCTTCTTTTCAGTCTTCTTCTATCGTCAGGCAGCGCTCAGGCCCAGTATGCCTATTGGGGATTTAAAGGAGGTATTCAAGCCAACAAAATTACCGGTCTTTCCTTTGATTCTAAAATGACACCCGGATTCAATGTCGGTATATTCGGTAATTTTATCCTGTCCAAAAAATTTGCGCTGCAACACGAATTGTTATATACTCAAAGAGGCTTTGGTGGCACCACAAAAGACAGTTTTGATGTCAAAGGCAATTTACCCTATCTTGAATTACCCTGGTGTCTTTACTACAACGTCAATAGAGCCTTTCACCTGCAGTTTGGAATACAGCCGGCTATTTACATGTATTTTAAACAACCACAGCGCGACAGTACTGAATTCTCCAAATACAATGTCAATCCTATTGATTTTGCCGGTATACTAGGTGCTGGTTTTATCATGGATAATAATTTGCTTTTCGGTATACGACTCACTGTCAGCACGGGTCAGACGTTCAACACCACAGAGTTCGGCGGAAGAAATGTGACGCTGCAAGCCTATATGGGATATGCGGTAAACCGCAAGGTGAAGAAGAAGAAAAAGAAATAGGCATAGAGTAAATCACTCCATGCCTATCTGTATTTTTTAGAACTTGCAGGAAATTTTAGATGCCTGCTAATTCATTGTAAAACTCAAAGTATTTGTTTTCGATGCCTTCTTCCATTTCCAGAGGAAATGTGTTGACCGTTCTCTTTTGTCCTTCTATGTCCTTGAACAATTTACCCACTTCAGCAGAATAAGATTCTTCTGTACGTACTACGGCATCTGCGTATTCCATACCGATCTTAATAAAGCCTTCGTAATCTTTTGTCTTCAGGTTACCCAGCATCGTGTCTTCGATGTCCAGCATTTTTACCTTGCTGTTCAAATCGCCTTCAAACTTGTGAGAGAAAGGGTTATTATAGACCGTAAAAACTGATTTTGCATTCTTAAACACAGGATCCTGCTTGTATCTTGTTTTCAGGTACAACGGCACCAAGCTTGTCATCCAGTCGTTGCAATGCACGATATCCGGAGCCCAACCGAGTTTTTTTACCGTTTCCATTACTCCTTTGCAGAAAAACACGGCACGCTCGTCATTGTCTTCAAAGAACTTATTAGACTTGTCTGTGAAAACTGATTTGCGTTGGAAGTAATCTTCGTTGTCAATAAAGTAAACTTGTAATTTGGCATTTGGTATAGAGGCCACTTTGATGATCAATGGCTTCTCTTCGTCTCCGACAGAGATATTGATCCCGGAAAGTCTTACGACTTCGTGTAACCTGTTTCTTCGCTCGTTAATCAACCCGAAACGCGGTACAAGGATTCTTATTTCCATTCCTTTCTCTTGCATGGCTTGAGGAAGGTGTCTGAGCATTTTACCTACTTCGGAATATTGTAAAAAAGGTAGTATTTCACTAGCTACATAAAGAATCTTGAGACTGGACATAACTTAATGGTTAGTTCACACTATAAGGGGCATACAAATTTACAAAAAAAGTTACCCTTTTTCAAGGATTATCCAAAAGAAACTATAGTTTTGCACCCTTTTGGTATAAATTTACTTCATGCAGGTCATACAAGGCATAAAAGAGCTGGAAAAGTTCCGCTCTTCATTAGTTAAACAAGAGCAACTGGGCCTCGTTCCAACCATGGGAGCTTTGCACGCCGGCCATCTTTCTTTACTGGAAAATGCCCGTCAACAGACGGATCAAACCATGGTCAGCATCTTTGTAAACCCTCTCCAATTCAACGATAGCAAGGATTTTGACAAATATCCCAAGCAAATAGAAAAGGATTTGGAACTACTGGAAAAAGGAGGTTGCAACATTGTTTTTATACCCGATGCCAAAGAGGTGTATACACAACAACCCACCCTTTCCTTTCAATTTGGCTACCTCGAAAAAATCATGGAGGGATACCACAGACCCGGCCATTTTAACGGAGTAGCGATTGTAGTGAGTAAACTCCTGAACATTATAAGACCACATAAAGCGTTCTTTGGAGAAAAAGATCTTCAGCAATTACGAGTGATCCAATACCTCGTAAAAGACCTGTCCATGCCTGTAGAGATCGTACCTTGCACCACACTTCGTGAAACAGATGGTTTAGCGATGTCTTCCCGCAACATGCGATTAAATGTCAGCCAAAGACAACGTGCCTTGTTGCTTAGCCAATCGTTGCGCAAAGCAAAAGAATTATTGGGCAAAATCCCGCATCAGGAAATAGAGCTATTGATTCAAAAAGACTTCTCTGCTGAAACACTTGAATATTTTAGCATCGTTGAAAAACAATCGTTGAAAAAATGCTCCGATCCCTTTCAGGATAAAGAGGTTGCTCTTTGTGTCGCAGCTTTTATCGATGAAATAAGACTGATCGACAATATTATAGTTTCCTCTTAGTAATTTTATTAGTTTTGCAGGCATTCCATTTATAGCATGTTCATAGAAGTATTAAAATCAAAAATACACCGTGTAAAGGTAACGCAGGCAGAGCTTCATTATGTAGGAAGCGTTACGATTGACGAAGACCTGATGGACGCGGCACACCTCATTGAAAATGAGAAAGTGACCATCCTCAATATCAATAACGGAGAACGTTTCGAAACCTATGTCATCAAAGGGGAAAGAAACACAGGAACCATTTGCCTGAACGGACCAGCCGCACGCCGTGTGCAATTGGGAGACATCATCATTGTGATCTCCTACGCCAGCATGGATCTCGAGGAAGCCAAACAATGGAAACCTTATTTGATCTTCCCTAACGAAAACAACCGACTTTCTTAACCATGATCCTGTGAACAGCAAGCTCAAGCAAATACTTCAATATGGCCTGTCGCTTGTCGTAGGATTAGTACTACTCTGGTATGTCTTCAGAAATGAAGACATTGGAGAGATTTGGAAAGCCATCAAAAGCGCCGATTACAGCTGGATATTAATCACTTATGTTTTATCTATGATTGCTCATTACATCAGAGCCTATAGATGGAATCTATTATTGAAGCAAACGGGTAATCACGTTTCAACCGGTGAAGCTTTTCTGGCATTACTTGCCGGATATGGTGCTAACCTCATTGTTCCACGCATGGGTGAAATTATGCGTTGTACTATCTTAAGAACACGTCAAAAAATTTCTTTCGATACAAGCTTAGGTACCGTGGTTGCAGAACGGTTATTTGATTTTATTTGCCTGATTTTTCTATTGTGTGCCACCATCATCTGGCAATACGACATCTTGTTTGAATTCACACAACGCACACTTTCAGGTTTTATCAATAAAAAATTATCTGCTCAAGAACTGCTGTATTGGCTTCTGGGAGGGGTCTTTGTCTTTTTGCTACTGTTCTTCTTCATCCGTCAAAAGATAAACAATTACCTTCGTCAATCGCAGCATCCTGTAGTAACCAAAGCAAAAGATTTTATCAAAGGTGTAAGGGTAGGATTTTTCAGTGTACTTGACCTGCCTAACAAATGGGCCTTTATTTTAAGCTCAGTAGCCATATGGGTATTGTATTATTTCATGGCTTATTTCATTTTCTTTTCTTTGCCGGCTACGGCCTCGCTTTCTATGGGTGCAGGTTTGGCAATCTTGGTCATGGGAGCGATTGGTATTGCCGCTCCGGTGCAAGGTGGCATAGGTGCTTACCATTGGATTGTCAGCCAAACGCTTTTACTTTATGGCATCAGTGAAACAAATGGAAAAGTCTTTGCAGCACTGGCCAATGCTTCACAGGTAGCACTTACCATCGCCTTCAGCTTGGTGAGTTTTGCGATCATTCTATTAGTTAAGCCAAAAGTTCATGACGGAAAATAAAATTCTCTCACTCGACGATGCTCAGAAGCAAGTAGCCGAATGGAAAAACGAAGGCAACGAAGTCGTTTTTACCAACGGTTGTTTCGATATTGTTCATTTGGGTCATGTTGACTACCTGGAAAAAGCGAGCCGTTTGGGACAAAAGATGGTTGTTGCACTCAATACGGATAAATCCGTCAGCCAATTAAAAGGTCCTGAAAGACCCATCAACAATGAATATGCCAGAGCACGCATCATTGCTTCTCTTGGATTTGTAGATGCTGTCATTTTGTTCGGAGAAGAGACACCTTTGTCAGCTATTGAAACCTTAGTACCTGACATTTTAGTCAAAGGCAATGACTATACCATCGATAAAATCGTTGGCGCAGATTTTGTTTTAGAGCATGGAGGTAAAGTAGAAACTATCCCTTTAGTGGCCGGTTATTCTACGACCAACATTGTATCTAAACTAAAAAACAACCTATGATTTTCGTTATAAGTATTATCACACTGCTGATAAGCTGGTTTGTCAGTCATCGACTGAAATCTAAATTTGCCGAATATTCCAAAATCCCCTTGCAATCCGGACTTACCGGAAAACAAATAGCCGAAAAAATGCTGGCCTATTACAATATCCGTGGTGTCAATGTGGTATCCGTAGAAGGGCGCTTAACAGACCATTACAATCCTGCAGACAGAACGGTTAACCTGAGTCATGACGTGTACTACGGCAATAGTGCAGCTTCAGCTGCTGTAGCCGCTCACGAATGCGGGCACGCTGTACAGCATGCTAAAGCATACACCTGGTTGCATTTACGTTCGGTAATGGTTCCTTTTCAAAACGTCAGTGCGAAGATTCTTAACGTTCTCATGATGGTATTCATCTTTGGTGCCATGATGCTGCACAGTGCATTTTCTATCCCATTCATTCTAGAAATCATTATTGCATGTAACCTTGTCCTTACGTTGTTCGCTCTCATTACTCTTCCCGTAGAGTTTGATGCCAGCAACAGAGCATTGGCATGGATTGACCAGCAAGGTGTGGTAACCTCCTCAGAGCATGCCATGGCGAAAGATGCTTTGAAATGGGCGGCTTTAACGTATGTGGTTGTTGCACTGGGTGCTCTGGCTCAATTGCTGTATTATGTTTCCTTATTATTAGGAAGAAGAGACTAAGCCGGCCTTCTTACCCACTATCTTATAAACGGAGAGCAACTTTTTAAGTAGTTCTCCGTTTATTTTTTTAATTTAATCAACTTATAAATTATCCATGCGTGAGGGATAGAAGCGGAAAGCCCACAGTGAGCCCGAAAGAAAGTTAAATGATATCAGTATGATCCGAACGAGGACTTGGAGCGGATAGCCCGACCCGAAGGGACACGCCCAAATCCATCGCTTTGATCATGAGCTTTTAAAATAAAGGCTAACCCATCATAAAACATACATAAAAAAATTAAATATTACTCCCATGATTTTTAAACTGACCGAAGAACAACTTGCCGTAAGAGATGCCGCAAAAGATTTTGCCGAAACAGAATTATTACCCGGCGTCATCGAAAGAGATGAGAAGCAGGAATTTCCAACGGCGCAAATCAAAAAGCTTGGAGAGCTTGGGTTTCTAGGAATGATGGTCGCTCCGGAATATGGCGGTGGAGGAATGGACACCATGTCCTATGTTTTGGCTATGGAAGAGATTTCAAAAATAGATGCCTCGGTTTCTGTTTGCATGTCCGTGAACAATTCGCTGGTATGTTGGGGACTTGAACATTTCGGTAACGAAGAACAAAAACAAAAATACTTAAAGCCATTAGCAAGCGGTGAAAAGATAGGCGCCTTCTGCCTGTCCGAACCGGAAGCCGGATCAGATGCCACCTTTCAACAAACAACTGCAGAAGACCATGGTGATCATTATATCCTGAACGGTACCAAAAACTGGATCACAAACGGTAACTCCGCTTCCATCTATCTGGTGATTGCACAAACAGATAAAGCCAAGAAACACAAAGGCATCAATGTATTGATTGTGGAGAAAGGGATGGAAGGTTTTGTGGTCGGTAAGAAAGAAAACAAAATGGGTATTCGTGCTTCTGACACTCACTCCCTCATGTTTCAAAATGTGAAAGTACCGAAAGCCAATCGCATTGGAGAAGATGGATTTGGTTTTACATTTGCCATGCAAACACTCAACGGGGGCCGCATTGGGATTGCTTCACAAGCGTTGGGGATTGCTTCGGGAGCTTATGAAAGAGCACTCGCCTACAGTCAGGAACGCAAAACGTTTGGAGTACCGATCTTCGAACACCAGGATGTGCAATTTAAATTGGCAGACATGGCCACCCGCATCGAAGCCTCGCGGCTGCTTTGCCTGAAAGCCGCATGGTTAAAGGATCAGGGAAAGGATTATTCGCAAGCTTCTGCGATGGCAAAATTGTACAGTTCAAAAACAGCCATGGATGTTACTATAGAAGCCGTGCAGATACACGGTGGATACGGCTTTGTAAAAGAGTTTCATGTAGAACGATTAATGCGTGATGCCAAAATCACACAGATTTATGAAGGCACCTCAGAAATTCAAAAAATAGTCATTGCCCGTAGTTTATTCAAATAACAACATTTAAAAATCAGCCATACGGGAGCCTAAATATCCCTTTTTTCCAATTTTACCTCACGGAAGTGGCTTTTTATTAGCATATTATTAGTAATTTTTAGATCTTTATATTAGTATTGTACAATACTTTTTAATTTTTATTTGTAGATTTAATATAGATTAAATCCTATGGAAGAATACAACAAAATTATAGAATCGATAAATGTTCGATTCTTAAGATCTCGAGCGACGAAGGTGATACAACCTTTGACGGTATTGAATTACTATGACGTCAGCAATACACTTATTCTGTTGCTGAAAGGTGAAATATATTTTGGTGAAGACAAAACCAAACTGAACGAAGGCGACTTATTGTTTGTGCCTGGCGGCAAGCCTACTGCCATCTGCTTTGGTAGTAAGTTTTCTGCACAGTTGAGTAATGAAGACTTGTTGACACAACGCGACAAACATTTGGTAACGTTGAAGTCCTTAGACAAAATGGACGGTCACGAAACTATTTTCTGTTTCATTTCTTTTGAAACGAAAGTATTTGATTCGGTAAACTTCTTTGCCTCTCTTGATATTCCTTGTTTCGCTATTACTGACTATCCTGTATTGGCCGGTGTGGTAAGAGAAACAGTAGATGAAGACCTGTCGAACAATGCCGGTAAAAACCGTGTCATTGGGTTAAACACAGACAGATCCGTTATTGAGATCGTTCGTTACATCCTGACCAAAAACTTATTTGTTGAAAAATTAGCAACAAACAGTACGTACTTCAAAGATCCACGTTTGTTGGACATCTTCGCTTACATCAAAAATCATTTGGGTGGAGACCTTTCGAACAAAATGTTGGCTAACGTAGCCAATGTATCGGAAGATTATGTAGGACAGTATTTCAAAATGCTGACCGGTATTAATCCACAAGATTATATTGAATACCAACGCATGGAAATGGCAGTGGATCTCTTGAGGACCACGAAAAAGAGCATTCGTGAAATCGGTATCGATGTAGGCTATAAAGACACCGCATACTTCTGTCGCCGATTCAAAATGATGTTCGGTATACCCGCAGGTAAAATGAGACGCCGTGAGTCGTTAATGAACGTCTGACGCAGAAGCAGCATTCAGTTCCTGAACCTTTGCGATTTTAATCGATGCATGGAGATCGCCGTGGATCTGTTGAGAACAACAAAGAAAATCATCCGTGAAATCTGCATCGACGTTGACTACAAATACACAGCCTATTTCTGTCGCCGATTCAAAATGATGTTTTCGGCTATACCGGCAGGTAAAATGAGACGCCGTGAGTCGTTAATGAACGTCTGACGCAGAAGCAGCATTCAGTTCCTGAACCTTTTCAGCGATTTCGATCAAAAGGTTCGGATCTTTTTCAATACCATTTCCCACTACTACTACATCTGCTCCGGAAAGCCACGCATCTACGGCTTTCCCGGGGGAGTTGATGCCTCCACCCACAATCAAAGGCACATCTACTACCTTGCGTATCGTAGCAATCATTTTTCGGCTGATCGGTTTTTGCGAACCGCTGCCTCCGTCTAAAAAAATCAATTTCATTCCCAGCATTTCACCTGCCATCGCTGTACAAGCCGCGACACTTGACTTCTCATAAGGGATTGGCGTGGTGTTACTGATATAGGAAACGGTAGTTTGTTCTCCGCAATCGACAAGCATATAGCCCGTAGACAAAATTTCCAGTCGGGTATTTCTTAAGATAGGAGCAGCCACTACTTGTTGTCCAATCAGGTATTCAGGATTTCTTCCGGAGATCAGTGAAAGAAAAAGAATAGCATCTGCATTGGGATCAATTTGCAGGTTATTGCCAGGAAATAACACGACCGGAATAGAGGTTGTATTTTTTATTTCCAGTACGATTTCGTGTAAACTATCTCCTGCCAGTAAACTTCCTCCGATAAAAAAGTAGTCGACTTTACATTCCACACCTAAACGGATGATCTTCTGAAAAGCGTGCATGGACAGCTTATCCGGATCTAGAAGCACTGCAAATGATTTTTGCTTCTTCTGTTTTTTAATCACGAGTTGTTCAAGAATGGTCATAACTTCTTATGGGGAGTAAATGCTTCTACGATATCGTTTCCTTCCTCGTGCAATCGTTCGAAAAACCCTGAAATGATGGAACGAAAAACAACGACCGCCAATACCAGCGTGAAGAAGAAGGCTACAGTACAGGCGATCAGGTAACAGATAAATGTTTGTTCAATATGCGATGACAGCCATAGCCCAAGAAAATAAGTGCCTACAAAAAAACCGGCACCAAAAACAAAAGACAGGAATACCAGCAATAGTACCATGTGCATAAAGTCCTTTATTACTTTCTGCATGGCCTCCTTAGCGCGTTCGGGAGCGAACGTGTTCCAGAAGAAAAACACTATTTTATAGATCCAGGCAAACATGATTAGCGGACAGGAAGGTCTGTTATGTATTTATCTGAGTTTTCCTTGAAAAGTAAGTAGGTCAAGGTAAATCCTATGCCTTCTGTGATGTTATTAATTTTATAATCGGGTGTTTTAATATTACCGAATTCATCATACGTAGCCAAAACATAATAATACTCTGTATCCCGTAAGTAGTAAACTCCAATATACCAATGAGGAAGAAATCCATAGGATATTTCTGCCTTGAGTTTGGTACGGTCTATTTTTCGCTTATCATAAATACTGCTCTTGTCGTTTTTAAAATCAAAGTTGACAAACGCTCTGTAGTTCACTCCGATGTATAGTGGTTTACCTTTCACTTTCAATTGACGCCCCAAGCCAATGGAAGGAGAGAAACGTCCTTCTTCTTGTCTGTATGTCTTGCCGGCATAGGAAAGGTATTCAAAGGCCACCTCTTTATAGAAAAACAGTTTCCCTATATGTCCGCGATGAGCTACGTTAAAGCGGTTGAAAAAAGAACCGTCTCCTTGTTGTACAAAATTTATTTTACCGGAAGCACCGGCATACCAATGCTCCGTGAATGCATGTTCATAGCCTAGCCAAAGGAAAGAACTATAGTTCTCGTTCAAAGCATAATACTCGTCTTGGGAAATTTTCTCAAGTCCTTTGAACTCAAGCATGGTGCTGTATTCGGCAAATACAGAAGAACCGTCTTTAAATAGCGTTTCGAATCTGGCAGAAGTATAAGTAACCCAGGGACGGTAGACCTTTTTAATCTCAGCCGAATCAACCGCTTTTGACTGAGCCCAGGCGGAAGAAATGCCTGCTAAAAGTAATAAACCAACCTTACCTGCCAATTTGAACATACAGCAAGATAAGGATTCAGGACAAAAATATCTATGCTTTATTCTTTTTATGCTTCAGGACTTTGGCCTTCACATAGAAAATGATCTCCTCTGCGATGTTGGTGATATAATCACCTGTACGCTCAAATTTGCGGATCATGGTCAATAAATAAATAGCCTGTGTAATTTTTTCCGGATCGTCACAGGTTCTGAAGTATTCTGCCAAAACCTGATTCGCTGAAAAATTGATCTCATCTAAAAAATCATCCTTAGCGAATACGGTTCTTACCAATTTCGTATTGTCCGCTTCGAAAGAATCTACCAGAATGTCCAGCATTTCCAATACCGCTTCCGTCATTTCTTTGAATCTCAAACGCTCCAATAATTCTTTATCAAAAGGTTTTTCAAAACGCACGATGTAAGAAGAAATACCTTCCGCATTATCACCGATACGCTCCAGGTCAGAGACCATTTTGATAGAAGCTAACACAAAGCGAAGATCGATAGCCACCGGACTGAAGAGCGCCAGGATGTGCTCGCATTTGCTGTCAATGTTCAACTCGTAGCCGTTGACACGTTTTTCATTGGACACTACTTCCCCGGCCAACTGATGATCAAAGGTATTAAAAGCCTTGATGGTTTTTTCCATCTGCTCTTTTACCATGGAAGTCATTTCCATCAATTCTGTTTTTAAATCACCAAGTTCGTTTTCGAGTAAGTTCATGGGCAAGCGGATTATAATGTCTTCGATAACAAATTAACTAAATAACCTATACGGATCAACCGAATCTTCCGGTGATGTAATTCTGTGTTTTTTGCTTCTTCGGATTCGTGAACAAGGTACGGGTATCATCGTACTCAATCAGGTCGCCCATGTAGAAAAAAGCCGTCTTGTCACTGGTACGTGTGGCCTGCTGCATGTTGTGTGTAACGATGATGATGGTATAAGAAGCTTTCAGGTTATAAATGAGCTCTTCAATCTTTGTAGTAGAAATCGGATCCAGGGCAGAAGCCGGTTCATCCATCAACAAGATCGACGGTTCTACTGCCAATGCTCTGGCAATACACAAACGCTGCTGCTGTCCGCCCGATAAAGCGAAGGCAGATTTTTTCAATTTGTCTTTTACTTCTTCCCAGAGTGCGGCTTGCTTGATGGCCCATTCTACTTTCTCTTCGATGTACTTTTTATTGGTGACACCGTTGATGCGAAGACCGTAGGCTACATTTTCGAAAATCGATTTGGGGAAAGGATTAGGTTTCTGAAATACCATACCTACTGACTTGCGCAACTCATTGATATTAACTTTCGGATGGTAAATGTCCGATTCATCAATCATGATCTGCCCTTCCACCTTACACGTTTCAATCAGGTCATTCATGCGGTTGAAGCATCTCAGGAAAGTAGATTTACCACAACCGGATGGACCGATGAAAGCCGTTACTGTATTCTTTTTAATACTCATCGTGATGCCTTTGAGCACCTGCTCAGAGCCATAGCTCACGCGAACATTATTTGCTTCTATTTTCATTTGAGGTATGAATAAGATACTACCACTTAACTTTTTTCTGCGACCTGTGTCTCAAATATACCGCGATGGCATTCATGACAAAGGTAATGCTCAATAATACAATGATGGCTGCCGCTGCATTCTCCGCAAAGGCTTTCTGCGGTCTGGACACCCAGTTGAAAATTTGAATCGGCATCACTGTAAATTCATCCATCGGCGAGGTCGGTGCAAACGGTACATAAGTCAATGCACCAATCACAATCAAAGGAGCCGTTTCTCCAATGGCTCTTGAAATGGCCAGTATGACACCCGTAATGATACCCGGTACAGAAGCCGGCAATACCTGGTTCCAGATGGTTTGCCATTTGGATGCCCCCAAAGCGAAAGAAGCTTCTCTCAGCGTATAAGGTACTGTTTTAATCGCTTCTCTGGTGGAAACAATAATAATGGGAAGGATCAGCAATGCGAGCGTTAAACTACCTGTCAATACACTTGCTCCAAGATTTAAGAAACGTGCGAATACTTCTAAACCCAGCAATCCATAAATGATAGAAGGCACACCGGCCAGGTTGGCGATGTTGATTTCAATCAGGTTAGACATCCTGCTTCTGGAACTGTATTCTTCCAAATAAATACCTGCCGATACACCGATAGGAAAAGCAATGATGGTAGTTAAAAACATGATCCACAAGGTGCCCGTCCAGGCTGTATAGATCCCTGCTTTAGCCGCTCTTTTGGAAGGAAGTGACGTAATGAAATCCCAGTCCAACCGGTCGAAACCGCTGGAGAAAACACTATACAATAAAAGTACTAAAACAATCAATCCCAAAGACGTAGCAGCGAGTGCAAAGTACTTGAAGATCTTATCCTGTAGCTGATAATATACCGTCCTGCCCTTACTTTCAAAGGTCATTTTCGGCTTTTTCCGACTAACCGGCTTTTCTGGTTTTTCTAAAGTCTCTTCCATTAGCGGTAAGCCTGCGTATAACGTTTTTTCAACCAGAAGCTGACATTGTTCAATACCAAAGTAATCACGAACAAGGTCATGCCGACGGCAAATATGGTTTTGTATTCCAGGGAATCATAAGGTACATCACCCATGGTGACCTGCACAATATAGGTTGTTGCTGTTTCTATAGGGACCAATGGATTAGCCGTCAATCGCGGCTGCTGGCCTGCAGCAATAGCAACGATCATCGTTTCACCGATCGCACGGGATAGAGCCAATACAATGGATACGGAAATTCCTGAGAAGGCAGCAGGGATTAACACTTGCCTCACCGTTTGCAATTTTGTAGCACCCATGGCGAAAGAAGCTTCTTTCAATGATTTCGGAACGGCATATAAAGCATCTTCGCTCAAGGAAGAGATCAGGGGAAGAATCATGATGCCCATTACAATGCCAGGTGACAAAGCATTGAAGCCGCCGACCTGATCCGGAAATAACTCTTGTAGCCAAGGCGTCACATACACCAAAGCAAAGTAGCCATATACCACGGTAGGTATAGCCGCTAAAATCTCTAATACTGGTTTTACGATTTCACGAAACCATCCCGGTGCGTATTCACTTAAATACACTGCAATGACCAACCCCAATGGTACGGCAACCACCAATGAAATAGCGGTGACCAGAAAAGTACCAGCCAAGAGAGGCATGATACCGAAACGTTTGTTGCTGAACAAAGGCGTCCATTGCGTATCCGTTAAGAATTCGATCAACGAAACATCCTTGAAAAACCCAATGGTTTCAAAGGACAGCACGAGAATGATCCCTACTGTGGTCAGCAAGGTCAACGCACTGCATCCAAAAAGAAATGCTTCTATAAATTTTTCGCCTTTGCGCATGCTTATTTTTTCAACTCCGCTTTCAAATCAACACCCACAGTACTTTTCAATGTCAAGAAAAGAGAACCTGTTTTACCAGCCACTAAACGGTCTTTTACTAATTTGTATGTTTCTGCATCGAAAGGAATATAACCTGTTTCAGGAACCAATTTAGGAGACTGTTCTACTAAGAAGTTTAAGAAGTCCTTACCCAAGGCTTTTTCATAGGCTTTCTTTGTAGCGTAGATAAACAAAGGACGAGAAAGCGGTTGGTAAGTAGCATCAAGGATGGTAGCTGCGGTAGGAGTAATGGCTCCTTTTCCGTTTGCATCGTTTTGATCATCGATCGGAAGCAATTTCAAACGGTCCTGGTTTTCGCTGAAGTAAGCGTAACCAAAGAAACCCAGAGATAATTTATCTGTCGATACACCTTGTACCAATACGTTATCGTCTTCACTGGCTGTATAATCACCTCTGCAAGATTTTGCTTTACCTACTATCGCATCGGTGAAATAATCGAACGTACCTGATTCAGTACCCGCACCGAACAAATGTATTTCCTGGTTTGGCCACTCCGGACGGATTTGATTCCAACGCAAGATTTTTCCCTGAGCGGACGGTTCCCATATTTTTTTCAATTCTGCCACTGTAATGCTTTTTACCCAATCGTTGCTTGGATGCACGACTACTACCAGTCCATCGTAGGCAACTGGAATTTCATAATATTCTACACCATTTGCTTTAGCAGCAGAATCTTCAGATGCTGTAATCGGTCTTGAAGCGCCTGTCAAATCCAGTTCGCTACGAACGAATTTTTTAAACCCTCCGCCTGTACCAGACAAACCTACTGTGATACGCGTGTCAGGAGCTTGTTCGCGAAACTCTTCTGCCAGCGCTTCTGAAATAGGATATACCGTACTTGAACCATCAATCTTAAGCGTATTGTCGCCTTCGTATTTAGCGGTTGATGTACTATCTGTACCGTTTGATATTTTGTCGGAAGAACCTCCACAAGAAAAAAGTACTACTGCAGAAAACGCGAGTACTAAGCTGTTTTTTATCATACCTTTGTTGTTACACTTTTGAGAGCGCAAAGTAGCTTTCCAATGTTAAGTTAATGTTAAGAAGGTGGTCCAAAAGGCCCGAAATTGAATAATTCTCGGCAAAATAAGCGTTCAAACAGTTAACATAAAAATAATCCTGTAAAATGAAGACTTTCCGCCAACGAGACGATGCCAAAGAAATTTTAGACGACCTGGAGGTACAAGGTGAAGCAGTCAGTCAAAACCTCAAAGAACTGGATATTATCAATACGCTGTTGGGTGGAAATACCATTTCCGTAGCGGCGTTAAAAACCGTGGTCAAATTGCACCCCGGTAAAAAACATTGGAAGATCGCCGATCTGGGTTGTGGCAGTGGGCATTTGATGCTGGAAATGAATAAGGTCCTGCAACAACAAACATGTACAGCTGAATTTACCGGTTTTGATGCCAATCCCTTCATTGTCAAATATGCGCAAACGCACTGCGCCCATGATCCGTCGATTCGTATTCTTTGCCATAATGTGTTAACGGATCCTTTTCCTGAGATTTACGACATCGTTCACGCTTCTTTATTTCTCCACCATTTTACAGCAGACGAATTGGTATTACTGTTGGCCCAATTGAAAAAGCAAACGTCTACAGCCATCGTCATTAATGACTTGCATCGTCACCCCTTGGCTTATTATTCTATTAAATGGCTGACCGGATTGTTTTCAAAGTCCTACCTCGTAAAAAATGATGCCGCCTTGTCCGTAGCGAAAGGATTTAAAAAAGCAGAATGGACAAGCTTACTGGAACGTGCCGGCTATAACCGCTACACGATCAAATGGGTATGGGCCTTCAGGCACCGACTCATTCTCTACCCGGATTCCGTGCGGTAAACTTTCTGCGCTCGACCAGTAGAGCAATAGGAACTAATAAAAGGACTAAAAATGCGATCATAGTTTTTTTTAGTATATGTCTCACAGCCTCTGTATGTAACCTCAATTTCATCGGAGGATTAAGAAGTATTATCGATAAATTTTGTTTTTTAGCGATCCTGGTCTATTTTTGTGGCTCATAAAAATCAATCGCTCTTACGGGGCCACATTGGTTTATAAAGAAGGGGGGAGAGAATAGGCTCTACGAACCCCTAGCAACCTGCTAACGAAAGGTGCTAATTCCTATCCTGTAAATAAAACGGGAGCATATAAATTGATGATGATGACGATTTCCAATCTGTTCTTGTTCAATTATCCTTGTTGCACTTTTGTGTCGTGTAACGTTATACCTTTTTGTTGTTGATCTCATGAAGGAAAACGTCTACCAACATAAAGGCAAACTCATACTGGAATCCGGTGAACAACTGGAAGATCTTTCCATTGCTTATACCACATACGGTACCTTAAATCCTGATGGATCGAATGTCATTTGGATCTGCCATGCCTTGACAGCCAATGCTGATCCGGCAGAATGGTGGCCTGGTCTGGTGGGAGAAGGACGTTTTTACAATCCTTCCACACACTTCATCGTATGCGCCAATGTATTGTCTTCTTGTTATGGTAGTACAGGACCTGCTTCAAAACATCCTAAGCACAGCAGAAATTATTTTTGGGAATTTCCACAAGTAACCATACGGGACATGGTACTTGCACATGAATTATTGCGTCAGCATTTAGGCATCAATCGTATACACACCTTGATTGGTGGTTCTTTGGGAGGTATGCAGGTGTTGGAATGGACGATTTCCCATCCGCAATTGTTTCAACATGTCGTGATGCTCGCTACAAATGCCAGGCACTCTGCCTGGGGTATCGCCTTCAATGAGTCGCAGCGACTGGCCATTAAAGCTGATCCCACCTGGAATGAACACCATCCAAAAGCCGGAGCAGCGGGTCTGAAAGCCGCTCGTGCTATTGCCTTGCTTTCTTACAGAGGATATGAAACATACGACCGTTCCCAAACGGAAGATGACCTCAATAAAATAGACCACTACAAAGCCAGTTCTTATCAGAACTATCAGGGTGAAAAACTAGTCAATCGCTTCAGCAGTCATTCTTACTGGTACCTCACCAAAGCCATGGATTCACATAACGTGGGACGTGGTAGAGTCAATGTAGAAAGTGCGTTAAAAGCAGTACAAAATAAGATCTTAGTGATTGGCATTTCTTCTGATATACTTTTTCCTGTATCGGAACAAAAATACCTCGCTGATCAAATGCCAAATGCTCAATACCAAGAGATTGATTCTTTCTATGGGCATGATGGTTTCTTGATTGAAACAGAAAAAATAGAGGAGTTAATCAGTGCTTTTTATAAAAATTAAGTGAAGG
>JAQBNS010000008.1 GCA_028288405.1 Chitinophagaceae bacterium | reverse complement strand
AAATGGGGAGCGAGAGATCGTGCGTTTATTGCAGAGACGGTGTAAGATATCGTCCGTCATCAACGCTTGCTGATCGTGATTACTCCGGAGATTACAAGCTTCTCTGCTATACAAGAATGGGTGGGTTTGTATTTGTTGCAACAAGGCTATGAAATTCCAAACTGGGCGATCTTTGAACATATACATTCACTTGATTTCAATGCCGTCAATTCGAAAATAGAAACGATCACTTCTCCCGCTATTCTTCAATCGTATCCGGATTGGCTATATAGCAGGCTGGAAGATGAATTGGGGAAATCACGTTGGGAGAAAGAAGCGGTCTTTTTAAATCAACCGGCTGATGTCTTTTTACGAGTGAATACACTCAAAGTGAATCCCAATAAACTGGTAGCTCTGCTTGCGGAAGAAGGTATTCAAGCGGAAACAGTAAAACCATTGCCTTATACCTTGCGCCTATTAAAACGTCAAAATGTGTTTCGATCAGCGTACTTCAAACAAGGATATTTTGAGGTTCAAGATTGGTCTTCACAACAAGTTGTTCCTCTATTGAATCCAGAGCCAGGTATGCGCATCATTGATGCTTGTGCGGGAGCCGGTGGTAAAACATTGCACCTGGCTGCCTTGATGAAAAATAAAGGAAAGATCATCGCCATGGATACAGAAGGATGGAAGTTGAAAATACTCATGGAACGTGCGAACCGTGCAGGCATCACGATCATAGAACCGCGTGTGATTGACTCTTCTAAAACCATAAAGAGGCTTTATGACTCGGCAGATGGATTACTGACAGATGTACCATGTTCGGGCTTGGGTGTTCTTCGCCGCAATCCGGATACAAAATGGAAACTGAACAACGAAGCCATCGAACGAACACGATTGATACAACAGGAAATTTTGGAGAACTATAACCAAGTAGTGCGTAAAGGCGGCACTTTTGTATATGCTACTTGCAGTATTTTACCTGCAGAAAATGAAAATCAGATCAATGCATTTGTCGATAAAAATAACGCATACGACTTGATGAGTACAAAGACTATCTATCCTTCTGAGTCAGGAGCAGACGGTTTCTTCATGGCACTCATGAAACATCAAAACTGATTTTTAATTGTTTTTTAATCCATAGAGATACATTTTATTGAAAAAATGTATAATTTTAGACATAACTAACCTGATTGTTAATGAAAAAGCTATTGTTTATCCTTGTCTATTGCTGTTCTACCGCTCTGGTAATGGGGCAAAAGAAAGAGATCAAAGAGGCATTGAGTAAAGCAGAAACACATTTTGTATCTGATGAATACGGATTGGCATTGCCATATTACCTGGAAGTCGATAAGTTAAGCAATCCCAAAAGACCGGATATATCCTATAAAATAGGATTATGTTATCTGGATATTAATCAGCCGGGAAAATCTACTCCTTTCTTTTTGCATGCGAAAGCCGGTGGAATAAAGGATGAGAAGATGGATTTTTACATTGGGCAAGGTTACCACTCCAATCATAATTTTGATAAAGCCATTGAAAGTTTTGAAGCCTATAAAGCTACGTTAAAGAAGCATGATTACGAAGAACTAAGCAATGTTGAATTGTACATCAACTATTGTAAAGTAGGTAAAGAATTGGTAAAGAATCCCGTGAAAGTAAAAATTACCAATCTTGGACCGAACATCAACTCCCCTTATCCTGATTATGTTCCAGCCATCTCTGCTGATGAAACAGTTTTGATTTTTACTTCCCGCAGACCTAACACAACCGGTGGCGGTAAAGATGTACAGGACGATCACTACTATGAAGACATTTATATTTCTGTAAAAGCAACAGATACAACATGGACAAGCGCTGTGCAATTAGGAAGCGAGATCAATACACCATCTCATGATGCCTGTGTAGGACTTTCTCCGGATGGGCAAGAATTGTTTATCTATAAAGTAACAGGTAGTAATGGAGGAGATCTTTACGTGAGTAATTTAGTAGGTACAGTTTGGTCGACGCCCAAAAGCTTAGGTCCCAATATCAATACTTCTTACTGGGAGCCTAGTGCAACAACCAACTCAGATGAAAACGTCATCATCTTTTCTTCTACTAAAAAAGGAGGTTATGGAGGCCGTGATTTGTACTTGTCTAGAAAATTACCCAATGGTGAATTCGGGCCAGCAGTCAACCTGGGACCTAAAATCAACACGATAGAAGACGAAGACGGTCCGTTCATGCATGCGGATGGTAAAACTTTATACTTCAGCTCTAAAGGACATAAATCAATGGGAGGATTTGACATCTTCCATACAGAAATTGATTTGGCAAAAGGAGAGATCAAACAAGAACCTTCAAACGTAGGCTATCCTATCAATACAGCGGATGATGATATCTTCTTTGTATGGTCAGCAGATAATAGAAGAGCCTATTTTTCTTCTGCCAGAGAAGGTGGAATGGGAGAGAAGGATTTATACATGCTGGAAAGAGACGAAGCGAAAGCAGCACTTGTGGTCTTTAAAGGTGCAGTGTACAATTGCGAAACAGACAAGCCTGTAACAGCCTTGATCAAAGTAACGGATTTAGCTACTGGTAAATTGGTAGGTGTATATAATACCAACTCAAGTTCCGGTAAGTACACGGTTATTCTTCCTCCTGGAAAGAATTATGGTTTGGCTGTAGAAGCTCCGGGATATTTATTCTACTCTAAAAATATAGATGTTCCTAACCTGGATCACTATATCGAAGTAAAAGATTCGATCTGTATGGATAAAATCAAGGTCGGCACGAAAATCGTTTTGGCCAACATTTTCTTCGATGTGAATAAAGCTTCACTTCGTAAAGAATCGGTCAACGAATTGGAACGTTTAGTAACCATCATGAACGAAAATCCAAGTATTAAAGTGGAGGTTTCAGGTCATACTGACAGCGACGGTAATGATGACTTAAACTTGAAATTATCTCAAGCCCGTGCTAAGTCTGTCGTGGATTACGTAATTGGTAAAGGAGTCAAATCAGATCGTATGATCGCTAAGGGGTATGGAGAAACTCAGCCTATAGCTCCCAATGATTCCCCTGAAAACAAACAGAAAAATAGAAGAACAGAGTTGAAAGTATTGGAAGAATAGTTTTCAATAGAATATAGCATCAAAAAAATAGCCGGTCATACTAATGACCGGCTATTTTTTTTAAAGAATGTTCTAAGAATGAATTGGGAGCGTAATGGATTGAATAACTTCGTAAACGGTATCCGCATCAATGCATTTTAATTTAACGGGAACAAATTCATTTACCAATAAAGGATCATAAGGAAACTTCACCTTGATGTAATTGTCGGTAAAACCATGCATCGTGCCTTGATCTTCTTCACTTTCAAATAATACTTCGCGGGTAGAGTTCTGGAATTGATCGTAAAAAGCTCTCCTCTTTTTCTCAGATAAATTTCTTAAGGCGTGTGTCCGTTCTGATTTCATTTTCTCCGGTACTTTCCCTTTTAGGGAAATTGCTTCGGTGTTAGCTCTTTCAGAATAGGTAAAAACGTGCAGATAGGAAATATCAAGCTGAGTTAAGAACTCATAAGTCTCTTTAAACTCTTTGTCTGTTTCTCCCGGGAAACCGGTAATCACATCGACTCCAATACAGGCGTGAGGAATATGCTGTTTAATAGACTCTACTCTTTGAGTATACAACTCACGCAAGTAGCGACGCTTCATTTTCTTTAGTACCGTATTGCTCCCGGATTGCAAAGGCACGTGAAAGTGTGGTGCAAAATGTTTGGAAGCCGCTACAAACTCAATGATTTCATCAGAAAGTAGATTAGGTTCTATAGAAGAGATGCGGTAACGGTATTGACCTTCGATCTGATCTAACTCTTTAATCAGATCAATGAATTGATGTACTCGTTGCTGATTAATCAATCCGAAGTCACCGATATTTACTCCTGTTAAAACAATCTCTTTTACGTCTTTGGCGATGAGTTCTTTGGCTGTTTTGACAACATTAGCCACACTATCGCTTCTGCTTTTGCCTCTTGCCAAAGGAATGGTACAGAAAGTACAAGAGTAGTCACAACCATCTTGCACCTTTAAAAAGGTTCTTGTTCTGTCGTTGATGGAATACGAACAATAATATTCTTTAGCTTCTTCAATCGGTGAGTGATGAATCACTGGTTTGTCTGAAACTTTGAAATCATTAATAAGATCAAAGATTTTAAATTTTTCCGACGCCCCTAATACCGCGGCCACACCTGGTATCTTTGCTATTTCCTCTGGTTTGAGCTGCGCATAGCAACCTATAATGACTATAAAAGCACCGGGAGAATATTTGAGAGCCTCTTTCACTACCTTGCGACATTTCTTGTCGGCGTGATCCGTGACAGAACAGGTATTCACCACATAGACATCGGCAGCTTCCTGAAATTCTACTTTTTGATAAGCGTGTTCTTCAAACAACCTGACAATGGTTGAAGTCTCAGAAAAATTGAGCTTACAGCCCAAAGTATAGAACGCTACTTTTTTCATCGTGCAAAAATAAGCAATCTTTATTAAAGAACGATCATCTTTAAAAACTGTGTAAAAGCAGCTGTTGGAACTTTTTGTCAATTTTTTTAGATAAATGAGTCTTTTTTTAGGGTTTTTGGATGAAAAGGGAAGTATTTTCCCGATGTTGATTAAAAAAGCACCCTTTTTTTTAGGAGTTAGCCTTTTTTTTATACTTTTGACCTTGCTTTTAAAAAGTTAAACCACTCTTACTATACATTTATGGCACAATTACGTTTTAAGGCCCTGGAAGCATTACAGAACAGAGTTCCTGTAAAAGTTACAGCTCCTTCAGTAAAAGTTTCCGATTATTACGGATGCAATGTTTTTGGTGATGACGCGCAGAAGACTCACATTTCTTCCACTGCTTACAAAAGATTGAAGCAATTCATCGAAAAAGGTGAAAAAATCGACACAGCAACAGCTGATGCCGTAGCTTCTGGAATGAAAGCATGGGCTATTGAAGTAGGTGCTACTCACTACACGCACTGGTTTCAACCATTAACTGATGCTACAGCTGAAAAGCATGATGCCTTTTTTGACATCGAAGCAGATGGCAAAGCACTAGAAAAATTCAAAGGAAGTGCATTGGTTCAACAAGAGCCGGATGCTTCTTCTTTCCCTAACGGAGGTATCCGTAATACATTTGAGGCAAGAGGTTATACTGCTTGGGATCCTACATCTCCTGCATTCATCATGGGCAATACTTTATGTATCCCTACCATCTTCGTTTCTTACACAGGTGAAGCATTGGATTACAAAGCTCCATTATTGAAATCTCTTTCTGCAGTAGACAAAGCGGCAGTTGCTGTAGCGGACTACTTCGATAAAGACATCACTAAAATCATCCCTACATTGGGTGCTGAGCAAGAATATTTCTTAGTTGACGAAGCATTGTTCAATGCGCGTCCTGACTTGGTAATGGCTGGCAGATCAGTATTTGGTCACTCTCCTGCAAGAGGCCAACAATTAGAAGATCACTATTTTGGATCTATCCCAACAAGAGTATACGATTACATGGTCGATTTCGAAATCGAAGCCTTGAAATTGGGTATGCCTGTAAGAACTCGTCACAACGAGGTTGCTCCAAGCCAATTTGAAGTTGCTCCTACTTTTGAAGAGTGTAACTTGGCAGTGGATCACAACTTGTTGTTGATGGACTTGATGCGCAAAGTAGCGGAAAGACATCATCTTCGCGTGATTTTCCATGAAAAACCATTCGCTGGTATCAACGGTAGCGGTAAGCACAACAACTGGGCGTTAGGAACAAACACCGGTAAAAACTTATTGCAACCTACCAGCAAGCCAAAAGAAAACTTATTATTCTTGACGTTCTTCGTAAACGTTATCAAAGCGGTTCATGACTATGCTGACTTGTTGAGAGCATCTATCGCTTCTGCAAGTAACGATCACCGTCTAGGCGCTAACGAAGCACCTCCGGCTATCATGTCAGTATTCATCGGTTCTGAATTGACTGAAGTATTGAACGAACTAGAGAAAAACGGAAACGTTAAAATTGAAAAAGGAGACAACGTATACATGAAATTGGGAATCAACAAAATTCCTGAAATCATCTTGGATACTACGGATCGTAACAGAACATCTCCATTCGCCTTCACTGGTAATAAATTCGAGTTCCGTGCAGTAGGTAGCAGTGCAAACAGTGCACTTCCAATGACTGTATTGAATACGATCGTTGCCGATACATTGAATAAATTCAAAACTGAAGTTGATAAACAAATCGACAAAGGGGAGAAGAAAGAAGTGGCTATCATCAATGTATTGCGTGAGTATGTAATCGCTAGTAAGAAAATTCGTTTCGAAGGAAACGGTTACTCTGATGAATGGAAGGAAGAAGCAGCTAAGAGAGGCTTGTCTAACGTAAACACTACCGCTCATGCGCTTGATTTCTGGGTTACTCCAACTGCTGAAAAATTGTTTGAGAAATACGAAATCTACAGCAAGAAAGAATTGCATGCTCGTTACGAGATCATGAATGAAAACTACATCAAGAAAATTCAGATCGAAGGACGTGTAATCGGTGACTTGGCTACAAACCATATCATTCCTACAGCTATCGAATACCAAAACAAATTGATTGCTAACGTAAGAGGTTTGAAAGAAATCGGTCTAGAAGCTGAAGGCAAGCCGGTAATCGAATTGATCAAAGAAATGTCTAAACACATCAGCACCATTCAAAAAGGTGTTGAAGACATGACTGAAGCTCGTAAACAGGCAAACAAAATTACTGAAGCAACTAAAGGTTCTAAGGCGTATTGTGATAAAGTGAAGCCTTATTTTGAAACGATCCGTTACGCTGTAGACAAACTAGAGCTTATCGTAGGTGACGAAGATTGGCCATTGCCGAAATACAGAGAATTGTTGTTCTTGAGATAATAATCTGCACTCTTATACTAAAGGCCGCCCGACAATCGAGCGGCCTTTTTTTTAGCCAGGGGCGAGGAGTTAGGAGGTACGAAGGATTGCTCGTACCTCCTCGCTCCTGGCTCTTTATACATCGTGGTCTTGCTAAATACTTAGGTGCGACGTACCTTTAACACACTTATGGAAACAGACTCATTCGCTCCCATTGTTTTATTTGTATACAACAGACTTGCTCATACACGGGCAACGGTAGAAGCTTTGCAAAAAAATAAAGAAGCAGCGGAAAGCGAATTATACATTTACTCCGATGGCGCAAAAACGGAATCGGGGAGAGAAGCCATAGATGAGGTACGTCAATATATACGTTCTATCAGGGGCTTTAAACACCTTCATATTGTAGAAAAAGAGAATAATCAAGGTCTTTCCGAATCAGTAATCACGGGGGTTACAGAGGTTCTGAAACAGTATGATCAAGTCATCGTATTGGAAGATGATCTGATTACTACCTCAGACTTTTTGGAGTACATGAATCAGGCCCTTGCCTTTTATAAGGATGATCTTTCTATTTATTCCATATCTGGTTATACTTTCCCTTCTCCTCATTTAAAGGAAATTAAAGAGGATGTTTTTCTCTATCCAAGACCGGCTTCCTGGGGATGGGCGAGTTGGAAAAATCGCTGGGAAAAATCAGATTGGAAAATGAAGGACTTTAAAAAGTTTAGCGAGAACAAATCTTCTATCCGCTCTTTTTTAATGGGTGGAGAGGATATGTATATGATGCTGTTGAAACAGCAGAGAGGGTTGATTCAGTCTTGGGCTATACGCTGGGCTTACACACATTTTACACATCATGCCTATAGCCTTTATCCGACCCAATCAAAAGTACGCAGCATAGGTACGGATAGTTCAGGAACGAATCTTCCATCTACTAAAAAGTACGATACCGAAATTCGCGAAGGAGTACTTCACTTTATACCTCAACTTCAGCCAGATTATTCTCTCATTTTCAGGCTAAAAGATTTTTATAAACCTTCTTTGCAAAGAAGATTTATAAACTGGTATAAGTTTGGGGTTTATTCCTGGTTAAAAGCTTCAAAATAAATAGTATACATATTTTTGAATAATGAAAACCAAATTTTTTCATCAGGTTTATAAAGCGTATATTTTTTGTAAAAAAGGCTTTTTTTGTTCAAATTGACCTTTTTTATTTTGCCTGAAGCGTAAAATAAAGCCTTTGAGTTCACTTCTATTCAATGATATTTCTGGGTATTATTTCAACATTTTTGATTTTTGTTCGTAAATCCTTTTATATTTATGTTTTATCATAGATAAAATAGGACTCAAGCGTTGCAAGGAACTTTCAATCAGCTCTTCCTTGCCAACGCTTGTTTCAATTAACAGGTAATCAACCAACCTTGTTTTCGCTATGAAGAGATTATTCATTTCCGTATTCATTTCAAGTCACTTTTTTCAACTTAGTGCCCAACCTGTACAATCTTCGGATCCTGTAATTAATAAATTACCAGTTGTATCTATCAATGCTCCAAGTAATGGTACTACATTTACCGCACCTGCCAGCTTTAGTCTTAATGCAATAGCCAGTGATGAGGATGGAATCGCTAAAGTGGATTTTTTTAGTGGAACAGTATTGCTGGGATCGACTACAACGTCTCCTTATTCTTTTAATTGGTCAAATGTACCGGAAGGAATTTATAAGGTAAGCGCAAAGGCTACAGACAATCTTGGAGAATCTACTGTTTCTGCTGTTGTTGTATTGATAGTGACACGAATGACGGTTAACCAACTTCCTACTATTGTATTGACAGCACCTGTAAATAATTCAACAGCCAATGCACCTGCAAACATTACGATGAGTGCAGATGCCGTAGATGCAGACGGTTTTATCTCCAGGGTTGAATTTTATAATGGAACTTTATTACTGGGAGTTGACAATACAGCGCCCTATAATTATGTCTGGAGCGGAGTCGGGGCTGGTGTTTATCATCTCACGGCCAAAGCTGTCGATAATCAAGGGAGCAGTAAAGTATCTCCAGTTGCTGTAGTGACTTTATTATCCGTAATGACCGATGTTTGTTCTGGTTTGGCAATGTACATTGAAAATGGAGGTTATGTAGGGGGAAGTAAGGTGAAAAATACCAACGGCCGTTATGAATGCAAATCATGGCCTTACTCCGGTTGGTGCAACGGTGCAGCGTGGGCATATGCTCCGGGAGAAGGTGCTTATTGGATGGATGCATGGACATTTGTTGGTTCTTGTAACAGTACAGCTGTTAAGCAAAGCATACAGGCAGATGTTTTAGAAGAACTAACAATTGTACCCAATCCCGTTGTGTCGGCCGCGACCTTGCATCTTGTATTGAAAGAATCAGATCAAGTTTCTATAAAATTATATGATAAATATAGTCAATACATTCAAACAATTGTTGAAGGAGACTTTGTAGCTGGTTTCTATGACTTTCCTTTGAATCTGGAAGGAGTTCAGAGAGGCACTTATCTTTTGAAAAGTATAACGCATTCGGATTCAAAAGTCATAAGAATAGAGAAGACGGAGTAACCAATTTAAATCAAAAAAAGAAAAGGGTATTCCGTGGAGTCTCATTTTTTTGGTTGAACACAGAGTATGTTAGTTCACGATTATTTTCTCTATATTCCGTCATGAAGTTATGGTCAATCATTAGTTTGTTCTTATGCTGTTCCTCTGTCCTAGTCGCTCAGGATTTCAGAGGAGAGAACAGGGTATTTATAAAGTTTGAAACAATTTCAGATGGAATGCTAGAGTTTGAATCCAGTAAATTTACCATTGAGTTGAATGAAGAACAAAATCAGTTTACTTTTTTTGTAGACTTGCAAACCTTTAAACCGTTGGATAATAGTGCCTCTATAACCATGTTTAATGATATATTTCAAGAAGAGTTTCATTCAGACATTACCTATAAAGCAGATTTTTCTACATTAAAAATTGATACCCAAACAGACCGTCCTCAACAAGTTGATTTGAACGGAACATTATGGATTGGTGCTGCCAAGGTTGATTTGCCTTTTCGGGTAGAGTTGGAAATGATGGATCGATTTCTTTTTCTTGATTTCGACCTTATCACAGAATTGAGCAAATTGGGTATAGAAATTCCCGACAAATATAAAAAGAAGCTTTCCGGCAAAATGCATCTTCAAGTGTTGAACGGTAAGTTGACAGAAGGATTTAAGTAAAGCTGACACTTGTGATTACTGGAGTTCTATTTGCTAGAGTTAACGAGAATTGTGATCTGTTTTATTTATCAAATTTATCTCATACAATAAATTAGCCCGGAAAATAGTACATATCATCGTATGCGACTAAGCATAGTATTTTGCACCATTTTAATAGGGGGAATTTTTTCTGATGCCTTATGCCAGTCTATTGGTAAGAAACATCATCACCATGTCAATCAACCATTTTACGCTTATCCTCAGGAACAAATTTATGATTCTGCTCATCCTATTTTCGCTTATCCTGAATCTAGAGAAGGGAGGGAGAGAAGAATAACAGCGGAGGAAAGTGATACCACAAAATCGAAATTGGGCAGCACGCTTACTCTTGGGAAAGGAGATCAGTTGATCTATAGAGATACACTGATAGAAATTAAATCTGATACACAAGTTTTTATTCCAAGGGGAGTTCGTTATAGAGTTTCTGTTAGTTCAGAAGTGAAAGCCAATCATTTTTACGATAAAGCGAAAGTGAAAGTAGAAAAACACTGGTGGAGTCAGTTGATGTTTAATTCCATCATCAGTTATGAGGGCCCTAATCAAGGACCAGATGTAGTCAATGAATTTAAAGAATCTCAAGTCGTCTATTATCCATATGAAGGAAAAACAATATCTGAGATTCATATCAAACAGGTAGACGTGTTAGACGGTTCCGTAGATGATACGACATTGAAAGCTTCTACTTTATTGGCTAAGCTGGCTAATAAACTTCATGTGAATACTTGGGAGCGTATTATTCGGAACAACTTATTGTTTTCTCCGGGAGAGTCTATATTCAGTTATCTGGTTGCAGATAACGAACGTTTGATTCGTCAGCTTCCGTATATTTTGGATTGCCGTATACTGGTTGTCAATAATCCGGTTGATTCTTCGATGGTGGACTTATGGGTCATTACAGAAGATAAATTTTCGTTAGGCGGAGATTTAATTGTTGGTGGTCCTGATGATGTATACGGCGAAGTATATGAACAAAACATAGGGGGTACGGGTCATGAAGTTGGATTAGGAATACAATACATTGCAGAGAATGATCCCACTAACGATTACAGAGCGCGTTACCTTGCCCGAAATATATCAGGATCGTTTACCGATTTGGTTTTGCGTTACAGGCATTATTATTTAGGCTCTCAATCAACAGTTGATTTTGGAAGAGGATTTGTCAATCAGTTTACTAAGTATGCCTTTGGAACAAGTGCTGGTTTTATCAATGAAAATGCTTTAGAACTACAACCGGACTCTTCTGTCACTCCTGCGCAGTATACTTATAATTATGAGGATGGTTGGGTAGGCCGTCAGTTTGTGATTGGTGATAAGATGCAGCGGAAAAACTTAATCTTTATTGGTCGGATACGTAGATTTGATGTAGCCGATAGACCCTATGTAGATATAGACAGCAATCTTTTTTATCACAATTACAGGTTGTTTATAGCAGGCATTACTTTTAAACGGATCAACTACTATAAAAACAATTTCATCAACCGTTTTGGCGTAACAGAAGATATTCCTCATGGTTATTTTGTACAGTATAATTTCGGATATGAAGACAGTGAATTCAAAGGTCGATTTTACAACAGTGCTACTATAGGTATTGGCTATCGTTTGAATCGATTAGGATATGTTTCCTTTGTAAATGATTTTGGAATGTATCTACGAGTCAACAATGTAGAGCAGGCTTCATATAGAGCCAAATTGACATTCTTAACCAATATCATTCGGGTTGGCAGACATAAGATCCGTAATACATTTTACTATACATATATAGCCGGTATTAATAGGAGCAGAAGTGAAATAGTAAACTTAGACAATCAAATAAGAGGATTAGCAGGTACTGGTCTACGGGCTTTGCAAGCCACTATCGTGCATTACGAAATCGTTGACTTTACTCCTTGGAATGTTTACGGTTTTAGAGCGGCCTGGGCAATTACAGCAGAAGCGGGCTGGTTACAATCTGGCCGTGATCCACGTTCTACATCTGATTTTTATACGGCATTCGGTGTAGCTCTTAGAGTTAGAAACGAAAGTTTGGCGATCAAGTCAATTGAGCTGTCCTTCAAATATTATCCTACCGTAACAGATCAGAATAAGTATTACATCCTTGATCTGTC